>JAYVVA010000230.1:0-7099 GCA_043787435.1 Sphingomonadales bacterium
GAAATGACATAGTGGAACGGGTTGACGCGACTGAAAGCTTGGAACGTCGGCGCAAGCCGATCGATGGCGTAAAACGTCCCCGAAAGCAGCGAAAGCGGCGCGACGATGAAATTTCCGACCGCGGCGGCGTGGTCGAACTTCTCAGCCCAGATCGACGTCAAGACGCCGATCAACGACAGCATTGCAGACCCCATGAGTCCGAACCACAGGATTGCCCAGACATGGCGCGGCATAACATGGACACCCGGCCAGAACAGCATCACAGCCCAGATCGCGACGCCAACGAGCACCGCCCGCGTCACAGCGCCACCAACCATTGCCGTCAATAATTCGCCGACTGACAGCGGTGGCATCAGATAGTCGACGATTGTCCCCTGTATTTTGCCGACGAGCAGCGAAAAACTCGAATTGGCAAACGCGTTTTGCATCATGCCCATCACAATGAGCCCTGGTCCGAGGAAATCAGCAAAGGCAACGCTCGTGCGGCCGATGCGTACCGGTATCCGTCCCCCGGTAGCGACCGTAAAAATCGCCAGAAATAACAGGGTTGTGATTGCCGGTGCCCAGATCGTTTGCAGCTGGACCTTGAAAAAACGGCGCACTTCCTTGATATAGAGGGTCTTCAACCCAACCCAGTTGACGTTCGTGATCACCGGAACGCCGGGTTCGAAACGAATAGCATTTGGCGGCACGTCGTGTTGGGGGTGGTCGATCATCGCAGTTGCGACTATCGGGTCCGCTTTCACGCCGCAACCGACAAGATGCTGCAACACACAATACCGGCGGGAGCCGGTCACGAGGATTCTGCATGGCCTGGACCGACGAACGCATCGATCAACTGAAAACGATGTGGGAGAAGGGAATGACTGCGAGTCAAATCGCAGAAACTCTTGGTGGCGTCAGCCGCAATGCGGTGATTGGCAAAGCGCATCGCCTCGCGCTTGAAGCTCGTCCTTCCCCGGTAAAAGCCAACGACAGCGAAGACAAGGCGACACTGCCGTCACCAGTTGTCGCGACACCGACCCCGCCACGGCCTGCTCCGCGAACCGTAACCGACGTCCCGCGCGCGCCGCCGCCGCCGCCTTCGCCCTTCCCCCCGGCCATTCCGAGCGGTCCAACCGGTGCGCAACTCCGCTCTATCGGCCCCGGCGGCTTTCTGCGCCAGGGACCGGGCGATCAGGCGCCACCGGCGACACCCGCGCCGCCACGTCGCCTGGTTCCTGCGCGACCGAGCGCCGAAATTGCGGACAAGACAAGCCTGCTCGATCTCAACGATCGCATCTGCAAATGGCCGCTCGGCCATCCTGGCGAGCCCGATTTCCACTTTTGCGGAGACACGGTGAACCCGGGATTTCCTTACTGTGTTCAGCATTGTGGGCAGGCGTATCAGGCGCAGATGCCGCGCCGCGACCGTCGTGCGCCCCCACCGCTGCCTTTCGGCGGTCCGCGCGTCCGCTAACGGCGAGCCCGCGTCGACGAAATTCGATGGGCGATGCATCGAGCGATGTGGCACCTGTTACCTGAGGTGTTGTCGTATCCCCCTGCCACGTCGGGGGGCGTGGCTTTACCGGGCGCGCAGCCGGCAGGATAGGCAGCGTTCCGCCGACCATCAGTAACCGCTTCGAACGGCCTTGCCGCGCCGCCCGCGACCCGCGCTGCTCGATCGAATTTGCCAAGCGTCCACAACCGCGCGACACTGCCTGCTAACCATGAGGGGAGAGCGCGGTTGGTCTATGTGCTGGGCGGTTGGCAGAGCGATTTTTCGGTTGTGTGGAGCCGGCAAGGCATGGATGTAGCCGATGCCTTCGAACAAGCGATCAACGAAGCTCTGGCCGCGGCTGACCTGGCCCCAGACGAAGTCGAAACCGGACATGTCGGCAATTTTACGGCAGAACTCTTTGCAAAACAGGGCCTGCTCGGCGGGTTGTTCGGCCTCGTCGATCCAGCATTCAACGGCATGCCGACATCGCGGCACGAAGCTGCCTGTGCGTCGGGGAGCGTAGCGATTCTCGCAGCGACTGCGGAGCTCGAAGCGGGGCGATACGACCTGGCCTGCGTGATCGGATTGGAGCAAATGCGCAACGTTCCGGGCAAGACCGCGGCTGAATATTTGGGCGCCGCAGCATGGGTGGGGCATGAATTTGGTGATGCGTCGTTCGTCTGGCCGCGCGCTTTTTCAGATCTCGTCGAGGAATATGACCGCCGCTACGGTCTCGAATACAAACATTTGATGCGAATTGCCGAAATCAATTTCGGCAACGCCAAACGTAACCCGCACGCACAGACGCGGAACTATCAGTTCACGCCGGAAAGTTTTTCCGAGGACGACAAGGCTAACCCATTGGTCGAGGGACGCCTACGCAAAATGGACTGTGGGCAGGTGACCGACGGCACGGCGGTGGTCTTTCTTGCGTCGCCGGAGCGCGCCGCGGAATACGCACGCAAGCGCGGGATTGAGTTGGAAAGCCTTCCACGCATTTCAGGGTGGGGCCACCGCTCCGCGCCGATTTCCTACGCAGCCAAGATCGCTGCGAGTGCGAACGCGCCTTATGTATTCCCGCAAGTTCGCGGCGCGATCTGCGATGCCCGCGCCCGAGCCGGCCTGCAGGACATTACGCAGCTTGACGCCTTTGAAGTACACGACTGTTTCACCGCGACCGAGTATATGGCGATTGATCATCTTGGGCTGACTGGTCCCGGAGAAAGTTGGAAGGCAATCGAGGACGGCAGCATCGAAATGGGCGGGCGGTTCCCCATCAACGCCTCGGGCGGGTTGATCGGGCTCGGACATCCGGTGGGTGCAACTGGCGTGCGGATGGTGCTCGATGCAGCCAAACAGGTGCGCGGGAAAGCTGGCGATACGCAGGTCGAGGGGGCGCGGCGGGTCCAAACTCTCAACATCGGCGGATCCACGACGACGACGGTCAGCTTTATCGTCGAGCGTGAACCCGCATGATTCTCGTCCTCGCCGTCAACGCATTAGTGTTGGTCACTCTCTTCGTTGGCGCGTGGCTGATTTGCCTCAAACTTGGAGACGTGACGCCAGTCGATAGCCTGTGGGCGATCGGCATGGTCGTCATGGCGGCGACAAGCTTCCTGCACGCCCAAGGTGATCCAACCCGGAAGGTATTATTGCTCGGCCTTTGTTCGGTGTGGGGATTACGGCTTGGCGGCTATCTTTTATGGCGTTGGCGCGATCGTGGCTCGGACCGGCGCTACCAGGCGATGTTGGCCAGAGTGTACGAATCAAGACGTTGGAGCTTTGCCAAGGCTTCGCTTATCCTGGTTTTCGTCACCCAGGCGCCGCTCCTCTTCATCGTCTGCATGCCCGTCCAACTCGGTCAGATAGACGCGGTGCCACCCGTTGGCGCGCTGGGTTTCGCGGGCGCTGTGGTGGCCACGATCGGTATCGCATTTGAAGCTGTCGGTGACATGCAGCTCACCGCATTTCGCAAGAACCCTGCAAACGCACGACTTGTGATGGACCGCGGTCTGTGGCGCTACACGCGTCACCCGAACTATTTCGGGGACGCCTGCACCTGGTGGGGACTATATTTAATTGCCGCTGAAACGCCGACCGGAATCTGGGCACTTCCTGGACCGGTCCTTCTAACCTGGACGCTGATGAAATGGTCGGGCGTCCCTACCACCGAAGGCCGGATGAAACGCAAGAAGCCAGGCTACGAAGACTATGTCCGCCGGACCAGCGCGTTCGTGCCGTGGTGGCCCAAGTCGACCTGATTTATAAACCGAAATTTACCGATTCCGTCGTGACTGCCCGCTCGCAAGCGAGATGCCAATCAACGCCTATCCAGTCACGCGGGCGGCCGTAATCCCGCCCATCTCCGCAAAGTTTTGCAAAGCAATGGTTCCGAACACGCACCGACTGGAACAGTGAGACGTCCAGAGCATTTAGGCGCCTGTCTATTTGCGCAACGCTGCTCGTTCCGTCCAACAACTGTGCGTGCCGCTAGATATCTTGTGAGGCAGTGCAATTCGGCACACAGCCCCAGCCTCGATCTCGCGGGCATCGATCAGCACGCACTCACTTGTACCGCTATTCTCGTCGGTAATGAAGCTGACGAGATAGCCGTCGTCCTCGCCGGTCCCGCCGAGGCGAGGTGCGAACGGTGCTTCGCTCGCATAGCGACCTTCGGGGAGGGTCAGTGTCCAGCTTTCGCCGGTGTCCAGATCGTGTTTCACAAACCCATTGAACAGGAACCAGCCGGGCTTGGTCGTCGTCGAATAAACATAACGATGCTTCTGCCCCGCCCGCCGCTGGTCGATCATTCCGAACTCAAGAATGCGCTCGTCCAGCCGCTGCTCTCGCGTCGTGCCATCGACGAGATTGAATCGCCAGCGATGGAGCTTGGGCAAAAAGCTATGTTCGTCGACATAGGCCATCATGTGGCCGTAGCCGTCCTCGTTCGGAAGCGGCGGTGGCTGTGGGTTGTCCTGAAAATACGCGTCCATCACCACTTCGTCGCCTTCCTCGTAGGCGTTGAGGAAATGGAGAATGTAGGTGGGCGCAGCTTCGAACCAGCGGATTGAAGTTGGGTCGTCCGCAAGGTGTTGTTTGCGGCGAGGGATCAGGCCGAAGCGGCTCGGCATGCCTTCGTGCCACCGTGCCGCGTGGATACCACGCTTAAGGAGTTCGGCGTCCCAGAACATCGGCAGATCGTTCACGATCGCCCAGTTTTCGCTGAATGTCATGTCGTGTGGCAGGCGGGGGCCGGGCAACGGCACGGGAATATATGTCGCGAGCCGTTCGTCACGGTCGACCACGCCGTAATGCATGTACGGCGCGTGTTTGCTGTAGTTAAAAAACATGAGTTCGCCCGTGACCGGATCGACCTTTGGATGCGCAGAAATGCCGTCGAGTGGCACCCAGGGCGCAAGACCGAGCGGATCGAGCGTTTCCGGATCGATCAAATAGCCCTCGCCGCATTGGTAGAAGGTCGAGATCGCCTTACCGGCATGAACAATGATGTCAGTGCTGGAGGAATCTTTTAAAGACTCATGCGCGCCAAAACCGGGGCGTTTTGACGTTCCTGGCTTGTCCATCAACCCGCCCCACAGCGATTCCCCCGCGCCTTGTTCCGCTTCAAAACAACGCGTGCGAACCCAGCGGTTTCGATAGGTTGCGTCGCCACCGCTAAAGCTGATCTGGTGAATCATCCCGTCGCCGTCAAACGGGTGGTAGCGGCCAAGCGGCTGATGAAGCTGGTTCTCGGTATTGCGCAGGTAGACGCCGTCGATGTCGTTGGGGATGCGCCCTTCAAGGACAATCAGCTCGCGCGCCGTCACTTCCTCATGCAGCGGTGTCCATGCGCCATTGAGATAGGGGTGATTGTTGGGGCGGAGCGAGGATACAACGGGCGGCAATCGATCAATATGCAAGGGGCGTCCTCTCGTTTTGAGATCAAGCTATGCCGACTCGGCGCCAACCGCTAGGGGCGCGTGATCGGCCTGAAACATCGGCCTTGGTGGGGCGGCGAGGCTAGCAAGGACGCCCGAGCGCGGCTTCTGCGACGAAGCCAAACCGGCGTGACCATGGAATCGCCGAAACGACGTAACCCAAGCGGATAAGCGCCGCCGTTGTCATGGGAACCTGACCTGCCCCCCCCCATGCCGCCTCTACTGCCACTCTTGCCACCCGCCATCATCCCCGTACCCAAACCGGCGGACCCGACCTGGACTTCGCGTTCGTAGCGGGTGATTTCATCTGAACTGATGCGACCGTCACGATCGACGTCGAGTTCGTTGAAAAAGGCCTGAAAATCGGCACGAAACTCGCTCGCGTCGATCTTCCCATCATGGTTGGTTCAGCAGCAGCGAATCACGCAGCGAGCGGATAGGGAACGCCGGGCGGCGCCCGAAACGGCTTTACGGACGGGGCAATAAGGGCCTGGTTGCGCGGTGGGCTGGGTTTGTCGCCAGCGCTTGAAGGCACCGGCTGGGCATGAGGCGGGAACGACACAACCGGCAAAGCGACAAACCAGCGGATTCGTACGGCGATTTTGTCCATATGCCGAGTAATCGCTAGACCGGGAATGCTGAACCTGTGGCAACAACGTGTAGCACCGCTTGCGCCCGGGACTCACGCGTCCCTATAGCTGTGCGGGATGACCGATTTATTCGAAGCCGCTCCGATCCTGTCGTCCAACACCTATGACGCATCGTCCATCGAAGTGCTCGAAGGGCTCGAACCCGTTCGCCGCCGTCCGGGGATGTACATCGGCGGCACCGACGAGCGGGCTTATCACCACCTTGCTGCCGAAGTGCTCGACAACGCGATGGACGAGGCGGTGGCCGGACATGCGACTCGTATCGAAATTACGCTCGATGTCGGTAACCGCTTGACGGTCACAGACAATGGTCGCGGCATCCCCGTTGACCCTCATCCCAAGTTTCCTGAAAAGTCGGCGCTCGAAGTCATCATGTGCACGCTCCATTCGGGTGGAAAGTTTGACGGCAAAGCCTATGCGACGTCGGGGGGTCTGCACGGCGTCGGAGTAAGCGTTGTTAACGCGCTTTCGAGCGACACCGTTGTCGAGGTAGCGCGCAACAAGGAACTGTTCCGTCAGCGTTTCACGCGCGGACTGACGCGGGGGCCGCTGGAAAAGCTTGGTGCGACACCGAACCGGCGCGGCACAACCGTCTCGTTTATCCCCGACACCGAAATATTTGGTCCCGAAATGGCGTTCAAACCGGCACGCCTGCACAAGCTCGCGCGCTCAAAAGCCTATCTCTTCGCAGGTGTTGAAATACGGTGGAAATGCGCGCCGGGCTTGATTTCGGATGAGACGCCTGTCGAGGCAGTGTTCCAGTTTCCCGGCGGCCTCGTTGACCACCTGCGTGAGCAAGTCGGCGAGCGCGAGTGTGCGACGGCCAATTTCTTTGCAGGACGTCAGGACTTTCCCGGCGAAGCACAAGGTCGCGTCGAATGGGCTGTTGCCTGGCCCTTGTGGAGCGAGGGGAGCTTCAGCTGGTATTGCAACACGATCCCAACGCCGGATGGCGGCACCCACGAGGCCGGCATCCGCGCCGCGATCGTCAAGGGCATCCGCGCGTTCGGCGCGCTTACGGGGACAAAAAA
>JAYVVA010000231.1:0-3096 GCA_043787435.1 Sphingomonadales bacterium
CGCACGTTAACGCGGTGCTCGGGCTGAGATCCGCCGAACAAATCCTGGACGAACAACGCCTCCTTCGTCGCCAGCGCAGACATGAAATCAGCTTTCAGCGCCGCAAAGTGGTCGGGCGCCATTCCCTTGTTGGTTTTTCCCCACCATATCGTTTCCTCGGTGGTTTCGTCGCGCACGAAAAACTTGTCGTTGGCACTGCGCCCGGTGTGCTTGCCGGTCGCAACGACCAGCGGCCCGTCCTTGGCGAGGACCCCTTCGCCCCGCGTGATCGCCATTTCGACCAGCGGCGCGGTAATCAGGTTCCAGTGGAGTGCCGCGGAGGTCGCGATGCCCTGCTTTTCGAGATCGAATTTGGATGAGGTCACTTCGGCCGCCTGTCCTGGTGAATACGTATTCAGCCGCGCGCATTGGGCGCGAGATTGCCGAAACGCAAGTCTTTGGGCGCTCATGATCCCACCGGGCTGCATTGCCATAAGCGCCCGATCGTTGATCACGCCGTCGCAGATCACCATTAACTTGCCTATCCAACGCGCTCGGGCCAAATCGTCGGTATGCCTGCGACAATTGCCCTGGTCGATGACGACCGCAATATCCTGACCTCTGTAGCTGTCGCGCTGCAGGCCGAGGGATTCGTGACCCGCATTTACACCGACGGCGACGTGGCGCTGAAGGCGCTCATCGACAATCCGCCCGATCTGGCCGTGTGCGACATCAAGATGCCCAAACTCGACGGGCTCGAACTGCTCCGACGGCTGCGCGCAGTTTCCGCCTTGCCCGTGATCCTGTTGACATCGAAGGATCAGGAAAGCGACGAGGCCGAGGGACTTGCGACGGGGGCCGACGATTATATTGCCAAGCCGTTCTCGCAGCGGCTGTTGATTGCCCGCATCCGCGCTATCCTGCGGCGCGTTGAGCTGTCCCGGACCGATAGCGACGGCGACGCGGAGAACAGCGGAGAACCGATTGTTCGGGGTCGGTTGTCGATGGACCCCCAGCGGCATCGTGTACATTGGAACAGCGTAGAAGTCGCGCTGACCGTAACGGAGTTCCTGATTCTCGAAGCGCTCGCAACCCGGCCGGATGTCGTGAAGAGCCGCAACCAGCTGCTTGACGTCGCGTACCACGACGATGTCTACGTTGACGACCGCACGATCGATAGCCACATCAAGCGTATTCGTCGTAAGTTCAAAGCGGTGGCGCCTGACTTCGATGCCATCGATACGCTCTACGGCGCGGGCTACCGCTTCACCGATGACTGAGCCGACGGTCGAGCCGTGGCAGGGACGCGGCTCGCTGACGCGGCGGATTTTGGCTGTCAATGTCGTCGCCCTTGTACTGATCGCTGGCAGTCTTTTTTATCTCGACAATTTTCGTGTGCGCCTCATCGAGGAACGCCGCGCCCAGGCGGAGGGCGAAGCGCAAATTGCCGCCGCTGCTATCAACGCCGCGCCCCGCCGCGCCCGCGAGGCGCTGATCGAGACACTCGGCAAAAGGTCGGGTGACCGCTTGCGCCTCTATGACGATACCGGTGCGCAGCTGCTCGACAGCTGGGCAACAGGACCGCGCACATACGGCTTCGACAGTCGCGCCAATGAACCGTGGGACACCGAAGGTGCACGCTACATCGACCGCGTTGCCGAACGTATTGTCGGCGCGAATGTCCCCGATCCGTTCGTAGATGCCGGCCAAAGGGCAAAGGACTGGCCCGAACTCGCCAGCGTCATGGGCGGCGCAACCGTCGCCTCACGCGTCTGGCTCGCCCCCGACAGGACGCTGATCATCACGGCCGCAACAGCTGTCAATTCCGAGCGTACGAGATTTGTGCTGAGTGTCGGCAACGCCCGCGACGTGACGAAGTTGGTGCGTGCCGAACGGTTCAGGCTGGCGATGATCATGCTGGGCACACTGTTCCTCTCGATCGCTTTGTCGCTCTTCCTCGCGCAGACCATCGTGCGGCCGTTGCGGCGACTTGCACTTGCCGCCGTGCGCGTTCGCCTCGGGCGCGAGAGAGACGTCGTCGTCCCCCGACTTCCCGATCGGAATGACGAGATTGGCATGCTCGCCCGCGCCGTGTCTGACATGACGCAAGCTCTGCGCGAACGCATCGATGCGACCGAGGCTTTTGCCGCCGATGTCGCGCATGAGCTAAAGAATCCGCTCGCCTCGATGGCCTCTGCAGTTGAAAGTCTGGGGCGGACCTCAAACCCGGAAATCACCGCTCAGTTGCACGCGATCCTGACTGAAGACATTCGCAGACTCGATCGCTCAGTCACCGACATTGCAGAGCTCTCGCGGCTCGATGGCGAGCTGTCGCGCACGCGCTTTGAGGCCATAGACATCGCTGCCATGCTCGCTACGATCGTTGCGGCCCGCGAATTGCGGCGCAGCCCCGGCGCATCTGCGGTCACGTTTGAACGGCCCCCCGCACGTTTATTGACGATGGGTGACGAGCCGCGCCTCGTCCGGGCCCTCGAAAACCTGATCGACAATGCTATTTCGTTCTCACCTCTAGGCGCACCAGTCGTGATCTCAGCCGGTCGCAACGGCGACCGAATCCATGTTTATGTTGATGATAACGGCCCTGGCATTCCTCCCGACCGGCGCGAAGCCATTTTCCGTCGGTTCCATAGCGAGCGGCCCGATGATGACTTTGCGCGTCATTCAGGGCTCGGCCTCGCGATCGCCAAAACCATTATCGAGGCGATGGGCGGGACAATCGCGGTTGAGGATGGTGCCTTCGATACCGGCGCGCGTTTCGCGATCCGATTGCCGACAGCCTGACGCGCCGTTAGACGGCTCAAGTGGCAAGTTTGTCCTCCGAAACGCTCCATGCGACGTCCGTCTCCATTGGTGGCCGCGGCATTCTGATCGAGGGCGTGTCCGGGGCCGGTAAATCTGACCTCGCGTTGCGCCTGATCGACCGGGGAGCGGTATTGGTCAGCGACGATTACAGCGTTATCGAGCGACGTGGTGGACAGCTTATCGCTTCTGCCCCGGGCACGATTACCGGCAAGATCGAGGTGCGTGGTGTGGGCATTGTGGAAATGGTGTGCGCAGGGGAAACACCCGTTGCCTTGCTCGTAGCGCTCGGCGAAC
>JAYVVA010000232.1:0-2836 GCA_043787435.1 Sphingomonadales bacterium
TTACGATCGGTATGCGTCAGAATGACCGCGATCCCCGCGACTGCCAGTACGAGCGCTGCAACCTGTGCCGCTTTCAACATTTCGCCGGTAAGCCACATCGACAATCCGATCGTAAAAAATACCTGAGTTTGCACGACGAGCGAAGCGAGACCCGGTGTGACGTCGGCACGAAGTGCGATGAACAGAGCGCCAAACTGTCCTGCCCCGATGAGCAGGCCGTAGGCTGCAAGGTTCCCCCACGATGCCTGCGGCCGTTTCAAAAAGAGCGCCGCTGGCAGGAATACTGCCGTGAAGCGAAGCGCGGCCAGTAACAGCGGCGGCAAATGCGCCAGCGCAAATTTGATCACGACAAAGTTGCTGCCCCAAACGGCCATGACAGCGATCGCGAGGAGCAAATGCACGGGCGTGAGCATGGACCGCGGCTGGGTCACACCGCAGCTTCCAGTCTTGCCGTGTCGGGCCGCCCGCCCCGCCCCGCGACAATGCAGCCGGTTACGATGAGAACAGCGCCCGCGAGCGTCGTCAGCGTCACTGCTTCGTTAAAGAAAATCGCTCCCATGATCGTCGCCCAGACAAACGCGGTATATTCTACTGGCACCAGCACCTGAGCTTCGGCGCGTGAATAAGCCCAGCTGAGGAGAAATACGGAGAAGAAAGCAAGCACCGCCGCCAGGATTAGCATTGGCCAAAGCGATCTCGCCGGAACATGGAATATTGACGGCGCGACAAGCATCACCATCGGCAACGCGAGCAAAAGGTAAGCGCCTGCGGTCACGTTTTGGAAAAACGCGACTTCGGTCGGCGACGCGAGCAGAGCCTGTTGTCGCATCAGAATGATATTCCACGCATAAAATACCGCCGACAACATAATTGCAGCGACGCCGTCGAGATGGCGAGGGCCGCCGCCACTGATCCGCGCGGCAAGCAGAACGACAACACCGCAAAGTCCCAGGGTCGACGCGATGATACTGTGGCGGCCAACGGTCTCGCCAAGAAGAACGATGGCCAGATACAGGGCAAGCAGCGGTGCTATGAATGACAGCGCAATCCCCTCCGCAAGCGGCACGCGGGCGATCCCGTAAAAAAACAGCACCGCCATGATCGACGTGACGAACCCGCGCAGAGCATGAACACGAATACCCGCGCGGCCAGGCCACCCTTTGCGCGTCAGGAAATACGGGCCAGCACTGATTAGCCCCCCGATACCCAGTCGCCACAGCATGGCGCTATACGCGCCAAGCGCAATGGCCAGCCCTTTCATCGCTGCATCCATCACGGAAAACAGCGCAATACCAAGGCACGCCACAGCGAAGGGAATGGCAGTCGAATTTACGGCACGAGGCATCGCCTGCGCCTAGCGGCGCTTGACCAAGAACACTAGGCTGCGAGGCTTATCCCGGCCTCGATCTCCGCTGCCTTGGCTTCAACCAGCTTGACGATGTGCTCGACCAGGTCGGCATCCTGCACGGTGTGATCGGTTACCCCCGAAAGATAGACCATGTGCTTGCCATTGCCTCCACCGGTCAGACCGATGTCTGTGTCGCGAGCTTCTCCCGGGCCGTTGACGACACAGCCGAGAATGCTGAGCGACATCGGGGTGCGTATGTGCTGAAGACGTTCTTCGAGCGTCTGCACGGTTCGGATCACGTCGAATCCCTGCCGCGCGCAGCTGGGACAGCTGACGACCCGGACACCGCGATTGCGGATGCCCAAGGCCTTCAAAATCTCGAAGCCGACGCGGACCTCGTCTTCGGGCTCGGCACTGAGTGACACCCGGATCGTGTCGCCAATGCCGAACCACAACAGAGAACCAATCCCGATCGACGACTTGACCGTCCCGCCGACGAAACCACCGGCTTCGGTAATGCCAAGGTGCAAAGGGCAGTCTACGGCTTCGGCAAGCTGCTGATATGCAGCAACGGCCAGGAAGAAATCCGATGCTTTCACGGCAACCTTGAACTCGTGAAAGTCATGGTCCTGAAGCAGCTTGATATGATCGAGCGCGGATTCGACCAACGCCTCTGGACAGGGTTCGCCGTATTTTTCCAGCAAATCTTTCTCGAGGCTGCCGCCGTTGACTCCGATACGTATTGCACAGCCATTGGCTTTGGCTGCACGCACGACTTCGGCCACGCGTTTTGAAGAGCCGATGTTGCCCGGGTTGATCCGCAGGCACGCCGCACCGGCATCAGCAGCTTCGAGCGCGCGTTTGTAGTGAAAATGGATGTCTGCGATAATGGGGACCCGGCTCGCGCGAACGATCTGGTTCAGAGCTGCCGTGCTCTCGACATCGGGGCACGACACACGGATCAAGTCGACGCCCGCGTCCTCACACCGACGGATCTGGCTAATCGTGGTTGCAGGATCGCTCGTCGGCGTGTTGGTCATTGTCTGCACGGTCACAGGTGCATCGCCGCCAACAGGAACGTTGCCAACCATGATCTGACGAGACTTGCGGCGCGTAATATTACGCCAGGGGCGAAGTGAAGACATAGGCAACGGTATAGCGACCCGTGCCGCTCGCGTCACGCCTCACTTATATGAGTGCTATAACTGGCCCGCGCCGGCGGGCAGTTAATGCCGTCGGGTTTGCGCAGCACTCCCGTCGTCGCCATGTGACCGCTACGCGCGCGCACCTGCTCGACGGTTGGAGATCGTGCCCAAAGCAGTGTACCGCCTCGATGAGCGGCGACAGTCGGAGCAGCAGGTTGTTGATGGCGGGGCAAGCCATTCGCATCCTGTACGACGCAGCCGTTGACGTCGTCATCCTTGCGATGACGCGAACATGCCGAATTGTCTCGCGCTATTTGTGCTGTTCGCCTGGTTTACCCTTCTC
>JAYVVA010000233.1:0-12451 GCA_043787435.1 Sphingomonadales bacterium
TACCGGTTTTTTGGCGAAGCAGACCAAAAAGCCAATCTCGCTGCGTACAACAAATACATTCGTCCACATCTAGACGAGACCTCGCGCCGCTATTGGGAAGGCCGCGACTTCGTCGGCCGCAAGCGGATCGGCGGATTTACCAAGAATATCTACAAGCGTGGATTACTCGGCAAGTTCATCGGTACCGCGCACCTGGTCGCCAAGCTCTACAAGATCGACCTGAAGGAAGTGCTCGACGCCAAGTCAGTAGAGGAACAACGACATATATTTGAGACACGTCTTGCCCCTGTCTTCGACAAAAAATTCGTACGATGGCTGGTCGACCAGCCGGCCTCACTTTTCGGTCTCGGCATCCCGCCCGCACAGTATGAAGTGCTCGCGGGAGATAGTCCCGGGGGTATCCGGTCGGTACTGAAAGAACGGCTCGAAAAACTCGCTTGCGATTTCAATGTGAAAGACAATTACTTCGCCCAGCAAGCATTCGGGCGGCGGTACGAGCGCGGACAGGGGGCATCGGTGCCGCCCTATCTCGAGGAAGCAAATTACGAACTTGTGTCGGGCCGCATCGACCGCGTCGAAATGTTGCACGCCAATTTCATCGAGCATTTGGGCGTGCTGCCTGCCGCGAGCCGCGACCGGTATATCTTGCTTGACGCGCAGGACTGGATGACCGACGAACTGCTCACAGCGCTGTGGACACAGATCACGCGCACCGCCAAGCCTGGGGCCCGCGTGCTGTTCCGAACTGCCGCTGCCCCCACATTGTTACCGGGTCGCGTTCCTGACGACATCCTCGACCGCTGGGACTACCGCGCCGAAGACTCGCTGGACTTCACCCGCCGCGACCGCTCGTCGATTTATGGTGGCGTGCACCTCTATGTGCTGAAGGGCTGAAAAATTGGTAGAGAATGCCGCCCGGATGGACGCGATTTATGCGCGCCAGCGGCACTTTTACGACCTTACGCGCAAATATTATTTGCTGGGCCGCGATCGCCTGATTAGTCGGCTCGACGTCCCGTCTGGCGGGACGGTGCTCGAGGTGGGCTGCGGAACGGGACGCAATCTGATTGCGGTGGCGAGGCGTTACCCAAGTGCGCGTCTGTTCGGTCTCGATATCTCCGAAGCCATGTTGACAACGGCGAGGGCCAAGGTGGCAGCAGCAGGGTTGGCGAACCGGATCACATTGAAACAGGCTGACGCGACCAATTTTGACGCCGCAATACTTTTTGGTGCGTCAATGTTTGACCGAGTCTTCTTCAGCTACACCCTGTCGATGATTCCCGAATGGCAGGCCGCAATCGCTCAGGGTGCAAATGTAACGGGCGGCTCTTTGCACGTGGTGGATTTCGGCCAGCAAGAGCGACTGCCGGGCTGGTTCAAGCGCATCCTCGACGCATGGCTTGCCAAGTTTGATGTCGAGCCGCGCGCGACGCTGCGTGAGACAATCGAGCGGATCGCCGAAACAACCCGCCTCATTCCCGCATTCAAGCCGCTTTACCACGGCTATGCGTGGAGCGGCAGTCTGACCCGCCAGGAACGGGCATGACGGGTTCATCCGTACCGCTCCCCCGTATCGCGGTTGTTCTTGGCATTGCCGGCCTTGCACCACAGATATGGGCAGTCCTGGCAACCTTTAGCGAGACCAACCGATACATTGGGTTGGCGGCGGGATATTTTTACGCAGCACTCATTTTTACTTTTCTCGGCGGCTTGTGGTGGGGTGTCGCGTCCAGCCGTGAGGGTGCGCCCGAGTGGCTCTATGTGACTGCCGTCGTGCCGAGCCTCGTCGCGTTTTCGACGGGCATTCCGTGGATGACAGGGGCGCCCTGGCCCGGGCCTTCGCTCGTCGTGTTGGGTGTGTGCATCCTGGCTGCGCCGCTCGTCGATCGGGCGCTCTGGAAAGCGGGATTTATTAGCGCTGACGTGTTGCGGCTGCGTTTTGGCTTGTCCCTAGGCCTTGGCAGTCTGACGCTCTTGCTCGCTGCGCGCTAAGCAGCCTTGCGAAGCTCCATCCGGCCCCAAATCTCGACCAGCGCGTCGGTCAACTCACGCATCATTTCCGTTGTATGCGCAGGTCCCGGCGTAAACCGCAGGCGCTCTGTACCGCGCGGAACAGTCGGATAATTGATTGGCTGAACATAGACCCCGTATTCGGCGAGCAGGATGTCACTGATCCGCTTGGCCTTGATCGGATCACCCACCATCAGCGGCACGATGTGGGTTGTCGTGTTCATGACCGGAAGATGCGCGTCAGCGAACAATGTTTTCAGCATTGCCGCGCCGGCCTGTTGCGCGACGCGCTCTTCGTCCGACGCTTTCAAGTGGCGCACGCTTGCCAGCACGCCGGCGACAAGTACAGGCGACAAACTGGTCGTGAAAATGAATCCAGGCGCATAGCTTCGGATGACATCGATCACGTCACGCGATGCAGCGATATAACCGCCCATGACGCCGAACGCCTTGCCCAGTGTCCCTTCAATGATCGTGACCCGGTCGGCAACTGCGTCACGCTCGGTGATACCGCCGCCGCGCGCACCGTACATGCCGACCGCATGAACTTCGTCGCAGTAGGTCAATGCATTATACTTGTCGGCCAGGTCGCACACGGCTGTAATATCGGCAACGTCCCCATCCATCGAGTAAACGCTTTCGAACGCGATCAGCTTGGGGATGTCGGCATCCTCGCGGGCCAGTAATTCTTCGAGATGGGCGAGATCGTTATGCCGCCACACGCGCTTTTCGCAGCCCGAATTGCGGATGCCTGCAATCATCGAGGCATGGTTGAGTTCGTCTGAAAAGATAATGCATCCAGGCAAAATCTTGCCGAGGGTACCAAGCGTTGCTTCGTTCGAGACGTAGCCACTCGTAAAGAGCAGTGCGCCGTCCTTGCCGTGAAGATCTGCGAGTTCGGCTTCAAGATCGACATGATAATGGGTGTTACCACCAATATTGCGGGTGCCACCGGAGCCTGCGCCGACGTCGTGCAGCGCTTCTTCCATCGCGGCAATCACCTTTGGGTGTTGGCCCATGGCGAGATAATCGTTCGAGCACCATACTGTGATCGGTTTTGGCCCGTTGTGCCCGGCAAAACAGCGTGCATTTGGATACGCGCCCTTGTTGCGCAAAATATCGATGAAGACCCGGTAGCGGCCTTCCGCGTGAAGCCGGTCGATTGCCTGAGCAAAGATGCGATTATAATCCACGTGCTGCTTATCCGTCGGAAGAATCTAAACCGTGAAATAGGGAGAGTTGCCGCCAAGCTCCAGTGCGAACGTCTCGCAACTAGAGCTGGACCAGCTCGGGAAAGCCGCGTGCTGCCAACGCCGGCGCCAGGGCGTTTGCCGAACTGTCGAGTCGGGTGACGACTGCCCGGCCAGGTGGCGCTGTCTCTGGCCACGGCTGTCCGACAGTCAGATGGGCGATCCGCCGTGCGATTCCCGCACCCCCATCGACGAAGCGCACGGTATGCGGCACCGCCGCTGCCAGTTCCTCGGCGAGGAGCGGGAAGTGCGTACAGGCGAGAACGACCGTATCGATGCTGCTGCCGTCTGGCCCATCGAACAGGCCGGCAATGGCTGAGCTAACATCTGCAAGCTGGACTGGCTCCCCGCGCAGTTTCGCCTCGGCGAGCGACACAAGCGTTGCCGATCCATGGCGCACGACGGTGCAGTCGCTAGCGAATTCGGATGAAAGCCGGTCGACATAGGGTTGGCGCACCGTAGCGTCGGTGCCGAGCACACCGATGACGCGGGTCACCGAGGCCTCCGCTGCCGGTTTGATGGCCGGGACGGTACCAACGACCGGAATTTCGAGCGCGTTGCGCACCACCGACAGCGCAATCGTCGAAGCCGTATTGCAGGCAATGATCACAAGGCGCGGCCGATAGCGCTCGACAAGCCGTCCAAGCAGCGCGGGCACCCGGGCCGCGATTTCTGCCTCGGTTTTTGTGCCGTAAGGAAATCCCGCCGTATCCGCGGCATAGACGAAGGCAGCTGTCGGTACGGCCGCACGAGTTTGTGCGACGACTGAAAGGCCACCGACCCCTGAGTCGAAAAACAGAACCGGCGCGTCGGGCATCATCGACCGTGTCCTACCTCGCCCGAGCGCATACGAAAACGCCTAAATTCAATAACATGGAATTGTTGCACGTTGCACCTAAACCATTGTATTACAGACACTTGGTCTGAGCAGCGGGGTTGAAAAAAATGGTGGCGATGTGGGGAGCCCCGGCGATGGCACTGGTGCTGGGCTATCTGCTCGGCGCGATTCCGTTCGGCCTGTTGCTGACCCGTTTTGCGGGCGCAGGCGATTTGCGAACCATTGGGTCTGGCAATATCGGTGCGACCAATGTGCTGCGTACCGGGCGCAAGGGGCTGGCCGCGGCGACTCTCCTTCTCGACGGCGGCAAGGGAGCAGTGGCCGTTGTGATCGCACAGTGGATCGACCCGGGCTTGGGGGTAGTGGGTGCGGCGGGTGCGTTTTTCGGCCACTGTTATTCGGTTTGGCTCGGCTTTCGCGGTGGCAAGGGGATCGCGACCTATGCCGGTATCGCATTTGCCCTGTCGTGGCCGGCCGGCTTGGTCTTTGCCGCTGTCTGGCTCGGTGTGCTGGCTGTGTTCCGCTATTCGTCGCTCAGCGGGATCAGCGCCGCGATCGCCGCGCCGGTGGCGGCTGCTGTCTGGGGTAATTTCGACACCGCTGCACTGTTCATCGTTTTTGGGCTGGTCGTGCTGTGGAAGCACCGAACCAATATTGAACGGCTCCTGGTGGGCTCCGAGCCGGGCGTCGGGCAGCAGAGCTAGGTCACGCGGAGCCAACCCCCGTGTCAGGCACCGCGTCAAACGCCGCGTGCTCGGTTCGCTAGTGTCGGCGTGGTCACTCAATCCCCGTTTGCTCGTGCGCTCGGCTAAGGTCGCGTCGCGTACAGCTGTCTCGATCGCGAGGGACGGACGAACAGGTCACTGCAATGGCCTCAAGAGAGCCAAGAACCTGTTCAAACTCAATCAGCTCGCCCGGCTTGACGCGCCCCTAATCACACCGCCACCCTCGTGCGTACGTGTGAGAGGCAATTGAGGGGAAGCGTCGCTTGAAGAATCTGGTCATCGTCGAATCGCCTGCCAAGGCCAAAACCATCGAAGGCTATCTGGGCAAGGACTATAAGGTCCTCGCTTCGTACGGGCATGTGCGCGACCTGCCCCCCAAGGATGGATCAGTGAATCCCGACGAGGGGTTTTCGATGGAATGGGAAAATTACGCCGACAAAGCTAAGCAGCTCAAAGCGATTACCGACGCGGCAAAGGATGCCGACCGCCTGATCCTCGCGACCGATCCTGACCGCGAGGGTGAAGCGATCAGCTGGCACGTCCGTGAGGTGCTCGCAAAGAAGAAGGTGCTGCCCAACGCTGTCGAGCGGGTGACGTTCAACGCGATCACCAAATCGGCGGTGCAAACGGCGATGGCAGCCCCGCGCGCGCTCGATGACGATCTGATTGACGCGTATCGGGCCCGGCGCGCGTTGGATTATCTGGTTGGTTTCACGCTGTCACCGGTGCTGTGGCGCAAGCTGCCAGGGGCGAAGTCGGCGGGGCGCGTGCAATCGGTTACGCTGCGCCTTGTCGTCGACCGCGAGCGGGAAATAGAGGCGTTCAGAGCGCAGGAATATTGGTCCGTTGTTGCCGATATGGAGCATGACGGGACTGCATTCGAGGCGCGCCTGATCCGGTGGAAGGGCGAAAAAATCGAGCGACTGACGATTGGTGCCGAAGGCGACGCGATGTCCGCCAAGGCAGCGGTCGAAGGCGGGCGCTTTGCAGTGGCCGACGTTGAAACAAAGCCGCTCACCCGCAACCCGCCGGCGCCGTTTACAACGTCGACCTTGCAACAGGAAGCAGCGCGTAAGCTCGGATTCTCGGCCAGCCACACGATGCGGCTGGCGCAGGGGCTCTACGAAGACGGCGCAATTACCTATATGCGTACCGATGGTGTCCAGATGGATGGGAGCGCGATAACTGCGGCACGCGGCGCGATCGCCCACCGCTATGACGCCAGTTACGTCCCAGAAAAGCCGCGCCAATACACCGCCAAGGCGAAGAACGCGCAGGAAGCGCACGAGGCCATCCGTCCGACTGATTTCGCGAAGGACCGTGCGGGTTCGGGCGATCACGCCCGTCTTTATGACCTCGTCTTCAAACGCGCGATGGCAAGTCAGATGGCGTCGGCCCGGTTGGAACGAACGACGGTCGAACTGGTCGAAGGCACTGGTCAGCACGCGTTGCGTGCGACGGGTCAGGTGGTTCTTTTCGCTGGCTATCTCGCGCTCTACGAGGAAGGCAAAGACGAGGCGGGCGAGGACGAAGGGCGTCTGCCCCGCATGAAATCGGGCGATGCCCCCGCGAAAAAGGGCGTTCGCGCCGACCAGCATTTTACCCAGCCGCCTCCTCGGTATTCGGAAGCGACGCTCGTCAAGAAAATGGAGGAGCTGGGTATCGGACGCCCCTCCACCTACGCCTCGATCCTGCAAACGCTGAAAGATCGCGACTACGTCTCTACCGACAAGAACCGCTTCACGCCCAACGAGAGCGGACGGCTGGTAACTGCCTTCCTTGAACGTTTCTTCGAACGCTATGTAAGCTATGATTATACGGCTGGACTCGAGGAAAGCCTCGATGACGTCTCTGGCGGACGGATGGCGTGGCAGGCAGTACTCGAGGCCTTCTGGCGCGACTTCAAGCCGAAGGCGACAGAGGTTATGGAGACCAAACCGTCGGACGTCACGGTTGCGCTCGACGAATATCTCTCACCTTTTCTGTTCCCAGCCAAGGAAGACGGTTCTGATCCGCGGCTGTGCCCCAATTGCGGGACCGGGCGGCTGGCTCTGCGCGGCGGACGCTTCGGTGCGTTCGTTGCATGCTCGAACTACCCCGAGTGCAAATACACCCGCAAATTCGCGCAGGGCGGAAGCGCCGAAGCTGAAAACGGGAACAGCGATGCTGTATTGGGCACCGATCCGACGAGCGGCCTCGAAATTTCCAGTAGGTCGGGGCGTTTTGGTCCCTATGTTCAGCTCGGCGACGGCACGGACGCCAAGCGTTCGTCGATCCCCAAGGATGCGGGAGAACTCGATCTGGAGCTTGCGCTCAAGTTGTTGAGCTTGCCGCGCGAGGTCGGCAACCACCCTGAAAGCGGAAAGCCGATCACAGCCAGCATTGGTCGCTATGGGCCCTATCTGGCACACGACGGCAAATATGCCAGACTGACTTCGACTGCAGAAGTGTTCGAGACCGGCATGAACACCGCGGTCGTGAAACTCGCAGAAGCGGCTGCAAACGGCGGGCGTCCCGCACGCGGGGCTCAGGCCCCTCTCAAAGTGTTGGGCAACCACCCGCGGACTGAACTCGAAATCAAGCTGATGGCCGGCCGCTATGGCCCCTATGTCACCGATGGCACGACCAATGCGACGGTGCCGAAATCGGTCGAGCCCGAAGCTCTTACGCTTGAGGAAGCCGCGCAACTGATCGACGCCCGCGCTGCCGCGGCCCCCGCCAAAAAGGGCAAGAAACAGGCAGCACCGAAGAAAAAGACGGTCGCAAAGAAGGCGCCGGCAAAGAAGAAGGTAACAAAGACCTGATTTTCCCTGGTCTCCACGGCATTGCCGAAGGCAGCTCAGGTTGATCGGGTTGCCCCGTCAGGCGCACACAACGCTGTGCAGACCAGGCATCAGTATTTGGAAACCTATTTGGTGCTATCGGATTCCAAGGCCGTCGTGAGTGTACGGCTAGGACGAGGGCTCGTCAGATGCCTTAAACACCTGAAAGGGCTCAAACTGCGGTCGATGTGGTTAGCCGAAGTGGTCTGGAATCGCTGCGACAAATATAGCCAAATGGGCGCTGTCTCGATTGAACGCGTCCTTCCCGCGTCGCAACAGCATAACGCGGATTTCGCAATTTTTTCGCGATTCGCCCTGCGCACCTCACTGCCCGTTCGCCAACGCGCAACTCTCGACAAGACTGCCCGGACGTGTGCGCTGGTTGGTCAAACCATTGTTTTCATTGACAG
Organism: Sphingomonadales bacterium; assembly: GCA_043787435.1. Classification (GTDB taxonomy): domain Bacteria; phylum Pseudomonadota; class Alphaproteobacteria; order Sphingomonadales; family Sphingomonadaceae; genus Sphingomonas_O. The sequence goes on from JAYVVA010000233.1 coordinate 8,056, forward strand.
GGACCGCTGCCTCTCGATCGCCTGATACACCGACACGTTGACCAAAATATGGGATCGTCGGGTCTTCGTCGGGCGCTGGCAAACTGGCTCCGCTTCCAACGAAAGACAGCCCGGATTGGTTGTACGGCCTTAACGGGAGCGAAAATGTTCAGCTCTGTTGGGGGTGCCGCAGGTGGAACAGCCGGGGTCCTTGGGCATCCGGATCGTCCGCATCGAAGGCGTGATGCCATCGACGACGTGAAGCTTGCCCGCTGCACTCTCCCCGAAGCCGACAATGGCGCGGATCGCTTCGAGCGCGGCAAAGCTGCCCATCAGGCCGGTCATTGCGCCCAGTACCCCATCCTCGGCACAGGTATCACAATCTTCTGCATCGAACGCGTCGCCGACGTAGCATCGGTAACAGGGCTGATCCGTGAGCCATCCTGTCCATGTCCCGATCTGTCCGTGAAATTGCCCGATGGCGGCCGACACAAGAGGAATCTGCAGACGGTAGGCGGCATCTGCGACAGCGAGGCGGGTCGCGAAACTGTCCGACCCGTCGAGAATGACATCATGCCCGGTCAGCAGCGCTTCGGCATTCCCGCCGTCAAGCCGTTCCGTCACAGGCGTCGCCACGACATGGGGGTTGATATCAAACAATCTGCGCGTGGCCACCAGCGCCTTGGCTGAGCCGATGTCACCGACGCCGTACAGCACCTGACGCTGCAGGTTTGACGCGCTGACGACGTCATCGTCGATGATCGTCAGCGCGCCGACACCCGCCGCCGCAAGATACTGGAGAACCGGCACACCGATGCCGCCCGCGCCAACGACGACCGCGCGCGCGCCGCGCAACTTCACCTGGCCCGCGCCGCCGACTTCGCGCAGGACGATATGGCGGGCGTAACGTTCGAGTTCGTCGTCGGTGAACACCTAAACCCCGGTCGATCCGAACCCGCCGCTGCCGCGTATGGTCGCGTCGAGGTTGGAGACTTCGTCGAGTACTGCGCGCTGGACAGCGGCAGGCACGAGCTGGGCGATCCGATCGCCGCGCGCAATAGGGAAGGGGGCATTGCCGAGGTTGGCCAGAATCACCTTCACTTCGCCGCGATAGTCGCTGTCGATCGTGCCGGGCGTGTTGAGACAGGTGACACCGTGCTTGAGCGCGAGCCCCGATCGCGGGCGGACCTGAACTTCATAGCCTTCGGGAATGGCCATGGCGAACCCTGTTGCCACTGCGTGGCGCTCGCCGGGAGCGAGTATCAGTGCTTCGGCCGCAACCACGTCCATGCCGGCTGCCCCATCGGTCGCGTAAGCGGGAATTGGCAGGTCGGCACCATGGGAGAGGCGCATGATGGAGATGGAAATAGGGCGCATGAGAGGGCCCTTAGCGGGGGATGGGCGTGTCGTCACGACGAGACCGGCACTCAGCGGCTCGGCGTCAAACCCAGGGTGCACAAATCGCTGCGAAAACCCGCGCCGCCAGCTTTTGCGCAACCTCCTCCTTGGCCATTCGTGCCCAGCTTTCCACGCCGTCCTTCGTCACGACGTGCACCGTGTTCGCCGCACCTCCCATCACGTCCCCCGATACGTCATTGGCAACAATCCAGTCGCAGCCCTTTTTTTCCAGCTTGGCGTGGGCGTTGGCGATCACGTTTTCGGTTTCGGCAGCGAACCCGACGACAAGACGCGGGCGCTGCGGACTGTGCGCAAGCGTTGCGAGGATGTCCGGATTTTCGACGAGCCGCAGGACAGGTGCGCCTTGGGTAGCGTCTTTCTTGATCTTTTGGCCTGCACTTTCCACACGCCAGTCCGCGACGGCGGCGACCATGATCGCCGCGTCGGCGGGGAGAGCGGCCTCGACGGCGGCAGACATCTCGCGCGCGGTCGCTACGTCGACGCGCGTCACGCCCTTGGGCGTGTCGAGCATTACTGGACCCGCGATCAGCGTGACCCGCAGCCCCCGTGCGGCGAGCGCGTCGGCAATGGCGAAACCCTGCTTTCCCGATGAACGATTCGCGAGGTAGCGAACAGGATCGATTGGCTCATGAGTGGGGCCAGCGGTGACGATGATGTGCAAGGTCAGGCGTCTAGCGCGGCTTTGATCGCTGCGAAGATGACATCGGGCTCAGGCAAGCGCCCCGCACCGAATTCACCGCATGCCATCGGCCCTTCATCAGGCTCCATCACCGTCAGCCCATCGGCGCGCAGCTGGGCCACGTTGCGGCGCGTGGCGGTGTGCGCCCACATCCGTACATTCATCGCCGGTGCGACGAGGACCGGCTTGTCGGTTGCGAGCAGGAGCGTGGTCGCCAGATCGTCGGCAATTCCGGCTGCCATCTTTGCCATCAAGTCGGCGGTCGCAGGTGCAACAACGACCAGATCGGCCTCGCGACTGAGCTGAATATGGCCCATCTCGGATTCGTCCTTGAGATCCCACAGACTGGTGTGAACGGGCTGCTCACTGAGCGCTGCGAGTGTCATCGGCGTCACAAAGTGCGCGCCCCCGGCTGTCAAAACACAACGCACGCTGCCGTCCGACTTGCGGATGAGGCGGATCAGCTCGCACGCCTTGTACGCTGCGATGCCACCCCCGACGATTAAGAGGACGCGTCTGGCTTTGAAATCAGCCATGCGCGCCAGCCACAAGCTGCCAACATGCCAAGAATCGAGCGCGATGCGCACCCGAGGACGGGGGGCCACCACCAGGCGATGAAGACCGTCTTGCTTTTGCATGCGCGATACCGAACTTGGATGCGATCATAGCAGCGATCTCCGGCGGCAAATGCGTGGTTGCGAGCTTATCAGCCCAACACAGCCTTGGCCATGCTGGCATGGTGTCAGCCCAGCCAATGCGTGATGCCTGCGCCTAGCGCTCCGGCGACCACCGCGACCGCGACATACCCCAGCCAGCCGAGCGACAGTCTTACCGGGTCGATGACCGCCAGCGGCGGCGTCGGGGGCGCACCGCCTCTCACCGGGAAGTGCGCCTCGATGCGGCGGACGAGATCGGGTAGGCGGGTGAGGGTGCGTACGTCCTCGACCAGCCGGTCGGCGAGCAGCGCTTCGGGCCCCAGTTCGCCGCGCAGCCAGTCGCGTACGACGGGCTCGGCGATCTCCCACATATTGACGTCCGGATCGAGCATGGTCGCCACGCCCTCGACCATCACCATCGTCTTTTGGAGGAGCAGCAGGTGCGGCTGCGTGACCATGTCAAAGTCGCGGGTGATTGCAAACAGGCTGTCGAGCATATTGCCGACTGACATGTCCTTGACTGACTGGCCGCGCATCGGCTCGCCGACGCTGCGAAGTGCAGTCGCAAATTCGGCGATATTGTGATGCGCGGGAACGTATTGTGCCTCGAAATGGATCTCGGCAACACGGTGATAATTCCCGGTAATTAGCCCGAACAGGATCTCCGCCAGCCACTGCCGTGCGCGCCGGTCGATGCGGCCCATGATACCGAAATCGATCGCGATCAGGTCGCCGTTGGGAGCGACCATCAGGTTGCCCTGATGCATGTCGGCGTGGAAGAAACCCTCGGCGATGGCCTGCCGCAGGAATCCCCGCACGAGCGTCTGGGCGAGTGCCTTGCGGTCGTGGCCAGCGGCGTCGATGGCGGCAATGTTCGACAGTTTGATCCCGTCGATCCATTCGAGGGTCAGGACACTGCGCGATGTGCGCTTCCAGTCGATGGTCGGGATGCGGAACCCTGGTTCGGCCGTAAGCCCTTCGGCAAGTTCGGAGGCCGACGCGGCCTCGCGCCGCAGGTCAAGTTCGCGCAGGGTCCATTGGCGAAAGGTTGCAATCGTAAGCCGCGGACGGAGCCGCGCGAATTCGCCGCCGATGATTTCAAGCTGGGCGGCGGCCCATTCGTAGGTTTCGAGCGCTGCGACGAACTCTTCCTCGACGCCGGGACGTACAACCTTGATCGCGACCGTGACGCCTTCGGTTGTGACAGCGCGGTGAACCTGTGCAATCGATGCTGCCCCGACTGGCTCTTCCTCGATGCTGGAAAACAGGTCGCTGACCGGGCGCGCCAAGCCACGTTCAATCGCCGCGTTGATGATCGCAAAGGGTACAGCCGGCAAGCGGTCTTGCAGGCGCAAAAGACCGTGCGCCGCAGCTTCTCCGACAAGATCGGGCCGGGTGGCCAGTGCCTGTCCGAGCTTGATCGCCGCAGGCCCGCACGCCTGGAACGCCTCGGCATAGGCAGGGACTTTGGGCACACGCGCACCGAACCGGGCGATACGAATGATACGTTTGACCTGCGGTGGGGTCATCGGATCGCGTTCGATCCCCGCGAGTGCGCCATGTCGCGCCAGCGTTCGCAGCCACTTCATCAGCCGCCACAGGTGCGTCGTTGGACGGGTCAAATCTTCCAACCGCTATGAATGGCGACGAGCCCGCCCAGCAT
>JAYVVA010000234.1:0-10402 GCA_043787435.1 Sphingomonadales bacterium
CGGCAATGATGGCAAACGACGCGACGCGATGACATTTCGCAAGTCCTTGACCTGACTCTGGACAGATTTCTACGTTGCAGTGCTCTCTCAGCACGATTAGAGCCCATTTTTCGGCGTAACATTTTACCGTGGCGCCAGTTTTAACGAGGACTCACCTGGCCATGGCCGATGACAACGAAATCCAAGAAACCATGATCACATTGACAGCAGACATTGTCGCCGCGCACGTGAGCAACAACAGCGTTGCCGTGAACGACTTGCCGACGCTGATTTCAAATGTTCATGGGGCGCTGAGCGCGCTTGTTGGGCCGGCGCCTGCTCCGCCCGAGGTCAAACAGGAACCAGCTGTTTCGATCCGCGCTTCGATCAAGCCCGACTATGTTGTCTGCCTTGAAGACGGCAAGAAGCTGAAAATGCTCAAGCGCCATCTGATGACGCATTATAACATGACCCCAGATCAGTATCGTACCAAATGGGGTCTGGCGGCCGACTATCCCATGGTCGCACCCAATTATGCCGAACAACGTCGCACGCTTGCCAAGAGCATCGGCCTCGGCACCAAGGGCCGCCGCAAGGCCCGCTAAGCTGATCTCGAGCCTAATGGTCTTTGCGGCGACGCGGTCTTTCGGCTAGCGTTGCCGCAATGCACCGTAAAATCGACATTGAGGCGCTTTGCGCTGAAAAAGGCCTTCGGATTACCGAACAGCGGCGCGTGATCGCTCGCGTGCTGTCCGAGGCCGATGATCATCCCGACGTTGAAGCGCTCCATGCGCGTGCGGCCGCAATCGACGCAGGCATCTCGATCGCTACGGTCTATCGCACCGTACGGCTGTTCGAAGAGGCTGGCATCCTTGAACGGCACGATTTCGGGGACGGACGCTCGCGCTACGAAGCTGCCGCAGAGGCACACCATGATCACCTGATCGATGTCGAAACTGGAAAAGTCATCGAATTTGTCGATCCCGAACTCGAGGCGCTGCAAAAGGTCATTGCCGAAAAGCTCGGGTTCCGCCTCGTCGATCACCGTATGGAGCTGTATGGCGTCGCCATCGACCGCCCGTCCTAGCTCGGCGCGACTCTCGGCAGCGGCGGGCCGCGCACCACCGATCAGCTTGAAGGGCTGGGCCCGCATCGGAGTTCGCGCGACGGGCATCGTCGGTATTCTGGTCCCGGCTGTTGCGCTTCACTATCTCTGGCGCACGCTCCGCCTGTCGTCACCGTGGCCGCGCCTGTTTCTCGGGTTGACCGGCTGGATTGTTGGCGCACAGGTGCAACGGACGGGACGACCCGTCCGCCGCAATGTCGTTTTTATTTCCAACCACGTAAGTTGGATCGATATCCTCATCATCGCAGGCGCCAGCGGGAGCGCTTTCGTAGCCAAGGCAGAGATTCGAGCAGCTCCGGTGGTGGGCTGGCTTTCGACGCTCAACCGCACGGTGTTCGTGGCACGCGAAGACCGGACAGGGGTGAGTGAACAGATCGCTCGACTGCGCGAAGCGCTGACTGACGTTTGGTCGGTGACAATTTTTCCTGAAGGCACCACCGACGACGGGCGCTCGCTCCTCCCTTTCAAATCGGCGTTGCTGAAGATCCTCGAGCCCCCACCTCCCGAAATCGTGGTTCAGCCGCTGATGCTCGACTATGGCATGATCGGGCCCGAATTAAGTTGGCTCGGTATGGAAAGCGGCCAGGACAACGCTCTGCGCGTGCTTGCGCGGCCAGGACGCTTTCGCGTCGGCATCCGCTTCCTCGACCCGTTTTCTCCGTCCGAATTTGTCGGGCGCAAAGCGATCGCGGCCGAGGCCCGAATTCGGATCGCGGCAGCACTGTCGGTTGTCCTCGGGCGACCGGTCGAGACGTTCATCGGGCATGAGGCCTGGAGTTCGGGCGCCGTCGACACGCTGCATGAAACCGGTTCTGCTTCGCCGCTAGGCGCGTTATGAAGGCCAGGATGACCAATCCAAAATCGTTTCACGTCAAATCCTTCGGTTGCCAGATGAACGTTTATGACGGCGATCGCATGGGTGAGCTGCTGGGCAGTGAGGGTATGGTCCCGGCGACCAGTGCCGCGCATGCCGACGTTGTCGTGCTCAATACCTGCCACATCCGCGAGCGCGCGGTGCACCGCGTTTATTCGGAGATCGGTTCGCTGCGTCGCGAGGATGGAACGCGACCGATAATTGCAGTCGCTGGATGCGTCGCCCAAGCCGAGGGTGCCGAGGTCGCTCGCCGCGCAAGAGATGTCGATGTCGTTGTTGGGCCGCAAGCCTACCACCGCCTGCCCGCTTTGCTTGCTGCAGCCCAAGCGTCGGGTAAGGTGCAGGTAGACACTGACATGCCCGCCAAATCGAAATTTGATGCGCTGCCAATCCGCGGTCCCGGCCGACCCGCGGCCTTCCTGACCGTCCAGGAAGGATGCGACAAATTCTGCACCTATTGTGTTGTTCCCTACACTCGCGGCGCGGAAGTCTCTCGCGGGTTTGATGCCGTGATCGACGAGGCCCGAGCGCTGGTCGAAGGGGGTGCCAAGGAAATCACGCTGCTCGGCCAGAACGTCAACGCCTGGGAAGACGGTGCACGCGGTCTGCACCACCTGATCGCAGCGCTTGATCAGCTGTCCGGTCTTGCCCGCATCCGGTACACCACCAGTCATCCCACCGACATGCGCCAAGGCCTGATCGATGCGCACCGCGATGTCGAAAAACTGATGCCATTCCTCCACCTGCCGGTGCAATCTGGCAGCGACCGCGTGCTCAAGGCAATGAACCGCAGCCACGACCACAGCCAGTATTTGCGCCTCATCGAACGCGTTCGCGTCGCCCGGCCCGACATAGCAATATCGGGCGACTTCATTGTCGGCTTTCCCGGCGAGACCGACGGGGAATTCGAGGAAACGCTCAAGATCGTCGCTGACGTCAGATACGCACAGGCGTTCAGTTTTACATACTCACCACGGCCCGGCACCCCCGCCGCGATAATGGATGCGCAAGTACCCAAAGCCGTGATGGACGAACGGCTTCAACGGCTGCAGACAGCGCTCAACGAGCAGCAACACGCCTTTAATGCAAGCAGCGTCGGACAGCGCACGACGATCCTGATTGAGCGCAGCGGGAAGCTGCCGGGTCAGATGCTCGGCAAATCGCCATGGTTGCAATCCGTGCATGTCATTGACCCAAGCCTTGTCGTGGGCGACCTCGTCGAAGTTGATCTCACTGCCGCCGGACCCAACAGCCTGACAGGAACCTCGCCCATGAAGTTGGCCGCCTGAGTGCCAAAAAAGCCCATACCCGCTCAATTGGGCGACCGCAGTCGTATCGAAGTCATGTTCGACAAACCGCAATTGCTTGCCCGGGTACTGGGCGAATACGATCGCAATCTCGTCGCAATCGAAAATCGACTTGGGGTATATATTGCGGCGCGCGGGAATAAACTGCAGATCGAAGGCGAAGCTGCCGCCTGTGCCCGGGCCCGAGACGTGCTGACTGGCCTCTATAATCGCGTCGTTCAAGGCCAGGACATCGACACAGGCGAAGTCCAAGCAATCATTGCGATGTCGGCAGAACCGATGCTCGACGGCCTTATCCGCCATGACGTCGCTGCACCCCCCAGCATCATGATCCGAACGCGCAAGAAAACCATCGTACCAAGGTCTCAAACGCAAACGCGCTACATGGAAGCGCTGATTAAACATGACATTATTTTTGCACTTGGTCCCGCCGGTACGGGCAAGACATATCTCGCGGTGGCCCAGGCCGTATCACAGCTGATCACCGGCAGTGTCGATCGCCTCATTCTTTCGCGCCCTGCCGTCGAGGCCGGCGAGAAGATCGGATTCCTGCCCGGCGACATGAAGGAAAAGGTTGATCCCTATCTGCGTCCACTTTACGATGCGCTGTACGATTGCCTGCCGGCCGAACAGGTCGAGCGGCGGATCGCCAGCGCCGAGATCGAGATTGCGCCCATTGCCTTCATGCGCGGCCGTACGTTGGCCGACAGTTTCATCATTCTCGACGAGGCGCAGAACACCACACCCGCTCAGATGAAGATGTTCCTTACCCGTTTCGGCCAGAACAGCCGCATGGTTGTATGTGGCGATCCCAACCAGAGTGATTTGCCCAAAGGGCAGGAATCGGGGTTGAACGATGCGGTTGCAAAATTGGAGGGGATCGAAGGTATCGGCACCGTGCGCTTCGGCATAGGGGACGTCGTGCGCCATCCCGTCGTCGGCCGCATTGTGGAAGCGTACGAGGGCAAGCGGTGATCGAAACGGCCGCCGTGCTCGAAGCACCCTGGCCAGCTGGAGACTGGGCAGGGATCACGAGGAGGGCCGTTGCGGCGGCCTTGCTCGCAAGCCCGCAGGCGGCGTTAAGCGAGCTCTCGTCGACCGTCGAGATCGCCGTGCGCCTGACATCCGACGATGAGGTTCAGACACTCAATCGCCAGTATCGTGGCCACGACAAACCGACCAACGTCCTGTCGTTCCCGATGGTCCAGCCCGACCTTATCGAAACGCTTGACGACACCGACGACGCCGAAATCCTGCTCGGAGATATCGTCCTTGCCTACGGGGTGTGCACGCGTGAAGCCGCAGAAAAGCAGGTTCCGCTTGAGGACCATGCAGCGCATCTCATTGTGCACGGCACCCTCCATCTGCTAGGACATGATCATATGACCGACGTCGACGCAGACGCCATGGAGGCACTCGAGCGCGCCGCTTTGGCGTCGCTGGGTCTTCACGACCCCTATCAGGACTCCGAAACCCCCGAATGAAAGAAGGCGATAGTAGCCGCGAGAGTGGCATCTGGAACAACATACGCGCGCTGTTCGGTGATGGCCCCGAACCGACGCTGCGCGAGCAAATCGAAGAAGCGATCGACGAACACGAAGACGACCCTGCTCCCGACGATGCGGGCGACCTGTCCCCCGTCGAGCGGCAAATGGTCCGCAACCTGCTGAGCTTTGGCAAACGCACCGTCGACGACGTCGGGGTACCGCGTGCCGACATCGTCGCTATACCCGAAACCGCAACCTTTGCCGAGCTAGGCGCAATACTTGCCGACGCGCCGCATAGTCGTTTGCCGGTCTATCGCGGCAGTCTCGACGAAGTTGTCGGCATGATTCACATCAAGGACGCCTTTGCCATCTTGGCGCGGGGCGCGCCGTTTCCCGGGACGATCATGGGTCTGATCCGTCAGCCACTCTTCGTTCCCCAGTCGATGGGTGTGCTCGATCTACTCGCCGAAATGCGCAGCCAGCGCATTCACCTTGCTATTGTGATTGACGAATACTCGGGAACCGAAGGGCTCGTGACGATCGAGGATCTGGTCGAGGAAATCGTCGGCGATATCGAGGATGAAACCGACGACGCGGCGGTCCCGCTTCTCGTCCAGCTTGAAGACGGCATGTGGGACGCCGACGCACGCGCCGAACTCGAGGATATCGCCGAGACCATCGACCCTCGGCTCGCCGAAATCGATGAAGACGTCGATACGATTGGCGGACTGACGTTCATGCTCGCGGGTCATGTGCCGCAGCCGGGAGAAATGTTGTTACACGACAGCGGTTGGCGGATCGAAGTGACCGAGGGCGACTCGCGTCGCGCCACCCGCTTGCGCCTGCACCCGCCGATTATCGAAGCAGAGGCTGGCGCGACGAGCAAGTGATCGTCATAGCATTGGCATGACCCGTCGCAGCAAAATTCTGATCTTCGCGCTCCTTGTTATTCTTGTCCTGAGTGGCGCAGCATGGTATCTTACGCGTAGCGATGTCGCACAGCTAAGCGTTGAGGCTGTGACGGGCTCCAGGCCCCGGATCACGGCCCCGCGGCAGCAGGACATTCCAACTGTCGACATCGCCCGGGCAGTTGGCTGGCCGAACGGCGCGAGGCCAATTCCTGCGGCAGGGCTGTCGGTCGGTGAATTTGCCCGCGGCCTCGATCACCCGCGCTGGCTGTATGAGCTGCCCAACGGCGATGTCCTCGTTGCCGAGACCAACTCGCCCCCGCGCAAGGTCAACGGAATTGCGGACTGGATCATGTCCTACCTGATGACGCGGGCGGGAGCGGGAGGCGCGAGCGCAGATCGTATTACGCTGCTGCGTGACACCAACGGGGATGGCGTAGCCGACCTTAAGACGCCGTTTCTAACCGGGCTAAGCTCGCCGTTCGGCATGGCGCTAGTTGGCAATCAGCTTTACATTGCCAACCACAATGCGCTGATTGTAGTGCCTTACAAGACCGGTGATACCAAGATCACGGCAACCCCGACAAAGGTTGTAGCGCTCCCGGGCGGCGGCAATCATTGGGCCAAGAACGTGGTCGTCGCCCCCGACGGACAGTCGCTTTTCATCTCGGTCGGGTCGAGCACCAACATCGCCGAAAACGGCATGGCCGCGGAAGCCTATCGCGCGAATATTCTCGAACTCAACCTCAAGACAAAGTCGATCCGGATCTTTGCGACGGGGCTTCGCAATCCGGTCGGCATGGCGTGGGAGCCGCAGAGCAAGGCATTGTGGACCGTCGTCAACGAGCGCGACATGCTCGGCTCGGACCTGCCGCCGGATTACCTGACGCAGGTCGATTTCGGCGCGTTCTATGGGTGGCCCTACAGTTACTGGAATGGATATGAGGACACGCGCGTCGAAGGGCGCCCCGACCTGCTTCAGTACACCCACCAGCCCGAATATGCGCTGGGACCGCACACTGCCTCGCTCGGGCTCGCCTTCGGCTCGCTTGGGTCGTTTATAGACGGTGCATTCATCGGCCAGCACGGGTCATGGAATCGCAAACCACCTTCTGGCTACAAGGTTGCGTTTGTCCCCTTCGGTGCCGGTGGCTTGCCCAGTGCCGGGAGCGCGGGCGCGATGCGTGACGTTCTCACCGGTTTTCTCGATAAGAACGGTAACGCGCAAGGTCGCCCCGTCGGTGTGATTGCGCGCACCAAAGGCGACCTGCTGGTTGCCGACGACGTCGGCAACCGCATCTGGCGGGTCAGCGCAAAGTAACTCTTACAGCTTAACGAGCATCTTGCCCGTGTTGGCCCCAGTGAAGAGACCCATAAACGCATCCGGCGCGCTTTCTAGACTGTCGAACACCGTGTCCCGTGACTTCATCTGACCGTTGGCGATCATCGCCCCGGCTCCAGCCAGAAACTCGCCCATGCGCGGCGCGAAATCGTTGAACAGTAGCCCCTTGATCTGCAGTCGCATCCCGATGACGCGCGCGAAATACTTCAACGCCATTGGCTCGCCGCTGTTGTAGACATCGATCAACCCACAAATCGCGAACCGTGCTCCCATCCGCGCGGTTGCCAAGGCCGCATCGAGATGTTCGCCGCCGACATTGTCGAAATAAACGTCAATCCCCTCGGGCGCGGCTTCGTAGAGTTGTTTGAGCACGCTACCTGCCTTGTAATCGATACAGGCGTCGGCCCCCAGTTCCTTGACCCATGCACATTTGTCAGGACCGCCTGCAGCGCCAATGACCTTCATCCCTTTGGCCTTGGCGATCTGGACGACCGCCGAACCGACTGCGCCTGCCGCCGCCGAGACAAAGACGATATCGCCTTCCTTGGCCGCCGCTGTATCGAGCAAGCCGAACCATGCGGTGGCACCCGTCAGTCCCATGTTGCCGAGGAACATCTCGATTGCGAGACCCGATTCTGGAAGCTTGTGCGGCGCCATCGGGCCTACTGCCTGCAAGGATGCCGTATCGCGCCAACCCATCATGTGCATTACCCGATCACCAACCGCAAATGCGTCCGACTTGCTTTCGGTCACCACACCAACCGCACCACCAGTCATCGCCTCGCCAATTGCAAACGGCGCCACGTAGCTTTTTACATCGTTCATGCGCCCGCGCATGTAGGGATCAACCGACAGAAAACTGTTGGCAACGCGGACTTCGCCGTCATTTAGCGGGGCGTCAGGCAAATTCTTCAACTCAAAATTGTCAGCTGTCGGCATTCCCGACGGCCGCGACTTCAATGCCCAAGCACGCGCCATATTCAGTCTCCATTGGCAGTCAGTCCGCCTTCAAATCCGTCCTAAACCGAAACCGGTCCCCTAAGCAAAGCCATTTGCCCCGAGGCGTTGCATCGCGTGTACCCGGTCGCTATTGAAGTCGGCGTCGCGATATCCTCAAGTGCCGCGTGCGACTGGTAAGGGGCTGTAGCTCAGTTGGGAGAGCGCGTCGTTCGCAATGACGAGGTCAGCGGTTCGATCCCGCTCAGCTCCACCAGCCAGTCCAGTTTTACCGCAGCGTTTCCCGTCTCCGCAATATAACTGCAAAAACTCCCTGTTTCCGGGGCTTTGCGCGCCGTTCGATCGCCGCCACGTGGCAAGAGACCGCGGCGTCGCCGGTTTGGAGGCGGATTGTAGCCTGGTTCTCTGACCCCCCTTTTCGTGTCCACGGCGCGGGGCGGCGCGGGGCGGCGAGGTTATGCCAATACTGAAGTGAGAATTTTGGATAACGTAGCCAGGTACGTCACCGCGGTGGTCAGCCTACCGGATCCCGAGTGCTTTGCGCTGGTCTTTCCAGTCGAGCGGTAGACCGGCCATGCGCAACAGCGACCGAGATGTCATCGTACGAGGCTGGCGTCCCTCAAGGATCGCGGTGGTGATGTCAGGTGCAAGCCAGGCAAGACGGGCAAGCCGCGTCAGATGGCGATGTCCCGGCGTTGAGGGTGTGCCGTCAGCGCCCTGCCCCACGAGCAGATCGCGCGCCTGATGCGCTTTGACGATGAGAGCAACCAGCGCTCCGTCACGCGATTTGGGTGCCTCCGGTGATGAGGGCGCGATCGCGAGCCGCACCTCGTTGCCAGTGCGCAGCTGTGTTTCTGGCATTGGCAGGGGGCAACGGATGCCCGTCTCGTGCGACAGCTCGATCCCGAGCCTCGCCGCAAGCTGGGCTCGACCGACAGTGGCAGTGGCAGTGCCAGCATCGCCTGTCACGGTCACCTGCAGATCAAGCGCCTCCAGCACCGCGTGGAGTGCTGCCGGCGCCATCGATTCCAGATCCGCGGCGATGTCGGCGGCGCGACACGTCATCGCGTCAATCTGTGCTGAACTGATTCCGTCGATATCGAGCGCAGCAAGCATGGCTGCCCGATCGTTCAGGAGCGCGGTAACACCTGTAACGATCGCTACTTCGACCTCGCCGGCGGCAATGCGCACGATGGAGGCCTTCGGTGCTTGGGCCTTCCCCTCATCGGGCACCGACACGTAATACCGGTACCGCCGCTCCAGCTTGCCTGCGTGCCGCGGTGACATCCTCTGGCCGTGGCTGTCACGGATCATGCCGGCCAGCAGGCTGGGATCCTTCGCGTTGCCCTGATGCCGACGGGTGACGCGGTTGTTCGCTAGGAGCTGCTGCACCCTGTCCCACAGTTCCTGATCAACGATCGCATCGTGCTCGCCGGGGTACGCCACACCCTTGTGGACAGTCTCACCCAGATACAGACGGTTGGCGAGCAGCGCGTAAAGCGCGCCGCCACGAAAAGGTGTGCCGCCGGTGACGCGGCCGACACTGTTGACCCGCCGTTTGGAGACAATGCCTTTGGCTGCAAGATCGGTTGCCAGTTTCTGGACCGAGCCGAGGTCGACGTAACGCGTCATGATCATGCGGACGGTGTCCGCCTCCTGCTGGTTGACGATGAGCTTTCGGTCGCTGAGATCGTAGCCGAGCGGTATGGTGCCACCCATCCACATGCCCTTCTTCTTTGATGCGGCGATCTTGTCGCGGATGCGCTCGCCGGTAACCTCGCGTTCGAACTGGGCGAATGACAGCAGGACGTTGAGCGTCAGGCGCCCCATGCTTGTTGTTGTGTTGAACGACTGGGTTACCGAGACAAAGCTTGCGCCGGCAGCATCGAGGATGTCGACGATGCGGGCAAAGTCCGACAGCGCACGGGTGAGGCGATCAACCTTGTAGACGACAATGACATCGACCCTGTTGGCTTTTACATCTTCCAGCAGTCGCAGCAGCCCCGGGCGGTTCATGTGCCCGCCCGAGATGCCGCCATCGTCGTAGAAGTCAGGGACCAGCGTCCAGCCTTCATGACGCTGGCTGAGCACATAGGCTGCACAGGCTTCCCTCTGCGCATCGAGACTGTTGAACTCCTGGTCGAGTCCCTCCTCGCTCGACTTGCGGGTGTAAATCGCACAGCTGACTGGGCCACTGCGTATGGCCTGTGGGCGGGTGTCGCGCTGTCTAGCCATTTGCCATACCGGGTGCGCCCGTGGTGCTTGAGATCACCGGGCATGGTGCTCGGCTCTTTGTACGCCGCCGGATCCCGAAGAAGCGCGGACCTGACCAGTGTGCGCCGGTGATCTCGCGGGCGATGTGGCTGAGAGAGCGATAGGTCTGTCCCTTATAGACGTACCCTCGATCAGTAAGCAGGACCTG
>JAYVVA010000235.1:0-1800 GCA_043787435.1 Sphingomonadales bacterium
CGCGCCGCGCCGATGATGCGATCGAGCGATCGCCCTGCCACCGTCAGCGTACGCCCGTTTGCTTTGGCAACTTGCCCCAAAGTGGCCAGCCGAGCCGCATTCGAGGCGAAACTGGTGACGATAACGCGGCCTTTGGCAGCAGCGACCGCCTTCATTAGACCGTCACGAACGCTGCCTTCGGTACCCGATGCTTCGTTGTTGAAAACATTTGTCGAATCGCACACCAGCGCCAACACGCCCTTGTCACCGATCGCCTTCATCTGTTCGGCGGTCGCCGGCGAGCCCAGTACGGGATCGTCATCGAGCTTCCAGTCACCGGTATGAAATATCCGGCCATAAGGCGTCTCGATAAGTGCTGCGTCCATATCCGGGATCGAGTGTGCGAGGCGAACCAATTGAATGCCGAACGGGCCAAGCTGGAGCTGTTGTCCCGGCTTCATAACGTTGACTTTTACTTCTTTGGACAATCCCTCTTCATCAAGCTTCCCGCGGATCAGCGTTGCCGTAAAGGGGTTTGCGTAGAGGGGTACGCCGAGGTCGGCAGCGAGATAGGGAATCGCGCCGATGTGATCTTCATGCCCATGAGTAAGAACGATCCCCACGAGATCCTTGCGGCGCGCTTCGATGAATTCGAGATCGGGGAGCACGAGATCGATGCCGGGATAATCAGCGCCCGCAAAAGTCAGCCCGAGGTCGACCATCAGCCACTTGCCGTCACAACCATATAGGTTAACATTCATGCCGATTTCATCGGACCCGCCGAGCGCAAGGAAAAGAAGTTCGTTTTTGGGTGTGGTCAAAAAATTCTCATTTCAAACTGGTTTGTCGCCCGGAAGTGAGCCCGGACAAGAAGGTGTTCTGCGAGGGAATAAGGCTTTTTCCGGATCATATCCGGGCTGGTCTTAAGGATATAGGTTGTTTAACCGACCGCCGCCACAAAAGCGACAGCCCTTTGAGTGTCAGATCGGCGTCCACGGAATCGAATAAATGGCTGTGTTCCTGAAAAAGTGCCGCGAGGCCGCCCGTCGCGATGACTTGCACGGGGCGTCCGATCTCAGCCTTCATGCGCGCCACGAGCCCTTCAATCATCGAGACATAGCCCCAGTAGATACC
The DNA here is from genome assembly GCA_043787435.1 of Sphingomonadales bacterium. Classification (GTDB taxonomy): domain Bacteria; phylum Pseudomonadota; class Alphaproteobacteria; order Sphingomonadales; family Sphingomonadaceae; genus Sphingomonas_O. The sequence continues at coordinate 1,114 of JAYVVA010000235.1, forward strand.
AATCAGCATCTGACTTTCCGTTGTGCGCCCAATGACACTCTTGCCCTCGGGAGCTTCGATGGCAATGCGGGGGAGCTTCGCCGCGGCGGCCACCAGCGCATCAAGCGAGAGGTTGAGGCCGGGTGCAATAATTCCGCCCTTGTAAGCACCGTTAAAATCGACATGATCGACTGTCGTCGCTGTGCCGAAACTGATTATGATCAGATCGCCGGCATGCGCCGCGTGCGCGGCAATGGCGTTGCACGCCCGATCGGCACCCACCGACTGAGGCTCCTCGACGTCGAGGGCTATCCCCCAATCAAACGGACTGCGCCCGGCAATTGCCGCTTCGACGCCGAAATATTTGCTCGCGAGTGACTGGATATTGTAAAGAGCACGAGGGACAACCGTCGCAACGGCAACGTCAGTTATATCCTCGCGTTTTACCCCTTCGAGCTCGATCAGGCGCAGCAGCCACACGGCATATTCGTCTGCCGTTCGCCGCGCATCGGTTGCCATCCGCCAGCGGCTTCGCGGTGTGCCGTCGTCGTTCACCAGCGCGAACTTTATATTGGTATTTCCAGCGTCGATGGCGAGCAGCATGATGACATCCTTGCAGAGCCCCTGCCATAGCGCCTCTCGCTTCAGTGCCAACCCTTTGCGAGATGCCAATTCCCGTCCGCCGTCGCCTTCAGCCTTCGAAGTAAG
>JAYVVA010000236.1:0-1528 GCA_043787435.1 Sphingomonadales bacterium
CCCCCGCCCACCCTGCAACGCAAGCCAACAGCGGCGGACCTGCAGGCTCAGCTTGCGTCGTTCAATCCGCCGCAAGTCGATACCCAGGTTCAGGATCCCGATAATCTGATGCAGCTCAAAGGAGTTGGTCCGCGCCTGGCCAAAACGCTGTACGAAATGGGGATCGGCAAATTCGAACAGATTGCGTCCTGGACGGACGCCGATGTCGCCCGCATCGAATCGCATCTCGGGCCATTTTCGGGGCGAATCGTCAGCGACAATTGGGTCGAACAGGCACGGTTCCTCGCTGCAGGCGATCGCGCAGGGTTTGAGGCGCGGTTCGGTAAGCTGGGCACCGAACTCGCATGAACAAGCGGATCGCCACGACGCGTGTCGTGGGGATGCTGGCGGTCGCAGCAACCGCACAGGCGCTCAACGGCCAAACTCTTGATGACTCGCGTCGCGCATTTGCGCGTGCGCAAGCGGCCGAACGCGCCGCCACACAACGCGCCGGCCGACTGGAAGCCGCTTCGGCGTCGGCGAGCGACGAAGCAGGCAAGGCCCGCGCTGCAGCAGCCGCTGTCGCCGCGCGCATCCAGTCCGCCGAAGCCGAGATCGATGCCGTTGAAGCCCGCATCAGCATCGTCGAGCGGTTGCGCGCTGAACAGCGTGCGCGGTTGGCAATAAAACAGGCGCCGACTGTGCGCCTCATCGCGGCTTTGCAGGCAATGGCGCTTCGTCCGCCCGCGCTCGCGCTCGTCCGACCAGGTTCGATGCGCGATCTTGTTCATGTGCACGCCGTACTCGCCGGTGTGATGCCGATCGTGCGCACCCGCACTGCCGAGCTGCGCGCCGATGTCGAGCGCGGGCGCCAATTGCGGCTCGCTACTGACAGCGCCCTCAGGGCGCAGAAAGCAGCGCAGGAACAGCTGATTGTCCAGCGTCAGCGCCTTGCCGCCCTGGAGGCGCGCAAGCACGCCGAGTCGGCCCAATATGCCAGCGGCGCGATGGCGGAACAGGACCGCGCCATCGCCATGGGCGAGGAGGCGCGCGACATCACCGAGCTGATGGGCCGTATCGACGACGCAGCCGGTGTCCGAGCGCGGCTCGAGACGCTGCCCGGTCCTATTCTGCGTCCAGCCCGGCCCGGGGCGCCGCGCGCCCTGCCGATCGAAACCGCCATCGCGACTGCTGCCTTCCCCGCCTATCGCCTTCCCGTCGTCGGACAGGTCGTAATTGGTCTTGGCGAGGTGTCCGAAACCGGCGTGCGTGCACGCGGGCTGACCATCGCCACCCGCAGCGGCGCGCAGGTCGTCGCCCCGACGAGTGGCCGCATTCTTTTCGCGGGCCCGTTTCGCGGCTATGGCAATATTGTAGTGATCGACCACGGACTCGGCTGGACGACGGTACTGACCAGCCTCGCCGTGCTCGACGTGAAAGTCGGCGACACCGTCGATTCGGGTTCGCCCATCGGCCGCGCGGGCACTGACCGTCCCACGATCACTGTCGAATTGCGCCGTCGCGGTACGCCTGTGGATATCGCCAAACT
>JAYVVA010000237.1:0-2140 GCA_043787435.1 Sphingomonadales bacterium
TTCAACCAGTATAGTCGAGCCGGTTGCAAGCACGACGTGGCTAGCGGGCGCCGGGGCCGCTGAAGCCTTGAGGGGCTGGTTTTCGCAACCGCAGGCGACACCACCGTGACAGCGAGAACAACAACTAGCCTTATCACTTTCTCCCGAAAAGTTTCTCGATATCGCCGTGAGCGAGCTTTATCCACGTGGGGCGACCGTGGTTGCACTGCCCGGAGTGCGGCGTGACTTCCATTTCGCGAAGCAGTGCGTTCATTTCTGCGACGGACAAGATTCGACCAGCCCGGACCGAGCCGTGACAGGCCATGGTTGCCGCGACGCTGTCGAGGCGTTCTTTCAAACTGAGAGCTTCGCCGAAAGCCGCGAGTTCGTCGGCGAGGTCAATAACCAGACTGCGTACATCGCTGGTCCCGAGCACCGCCGGAACGCCGCGCACAAGCACTGCGGCAGGACCGAAGCGTTCGAGATCAAGACCAAGTTGGGCCAACTCGGCCATCCGGGTTTCAAGCCGGTCGCACGCCGTTTCCTCCAGTTCGACCACTTCGGGCAGCAGCAACGGTTGCGACGCGACGGCGCCTTTGGCCGTAGCGCTGCGCATCCTTTCGAGGACGAGGCGTTCATGCGCTGCGTGCTGGTCGACGATAACGAGCCCGTCGTCAGCTTCGGCGACGATATAGGTTGCAGCCACCTGACCACGCGCAACGCCCATCGGGTACGCGTTGGCGGGTGCATCGGCCGGCTCAGCTCGAGCTGCAGGAGGTGCTGCGAAGAATGTAGGCGCCGCCGCACCGCTCGCCATCGCTGCATTCGTCAAGCGGTTGGCAGCCCAGGAATGGCCAGGATTAGGTGCGGCATTGGAAACCGGTTCGCTGGTCCACTTGCGCAAACTCGCAGCGCTCGGACTGGGTTGGCTCCGGTACCCTGCTCCATCGAGCGCCGCGCGCAACCCGCCGACGATCAGGCCACGCACCAGGCCCGGGTCGCGAAAGCGGACCTCTGTCTTTGCCGGATGGACGTTCACGTCGACTTCAGTGCCAGGGACTTCGAGAAACAGCGCGACGACCGCGTGTCGATCGCGCGCTAGCATCTCGGCGTAAGCGCCGCGAACCGCTCCAATCATCAACCGGTCCTTCACCGGGCGACCATTGACGAACAGAAACTGGTGATCGGCCACACCCCGATTGAAAGTGGGCAAGCCGGCGACGCCGCCTAGTCGGATGCCGTCGCGCACAAAGTCTATCGTGACGCCATTATCGAGCAGCGCGCGGTCGGTGAGCGCAGCCACACGTGCTGCCTGCGCCTCGGCGGTTACCGACAATGTCCGCCGCCCATCGTGATCCAGTGTGAAGGCGATGTCGGGGCGCGCCATTGCAAGGCGTTTTACTACGTCGACGCAACCTGCGTACTCGCTGCGCGGACTGCGCAAGAACTTAGCGCGTGCCGGGACCCGACTGAACAAGCCCTCGACTTTGACGCGCGTGCCCGGTGGCAAACCGGCAGGCCCGTCTTTCACGAAATCACCGTTGTCGACGGTGCGTGCCCATCCTTCAGCGCCCCGAAGCCTGCTTTCGATTGTCAGGCGCGCGACGCTAGCGATCGAGGGCAGCGCTTCGCCTCGAAATCCCATCGTGCTGACGTTTTCTATCGCCTCGTCGACAAGCTTGGATGTGGCATGGCGTTCAAGCGCCAATCCGATATCGGTAGCACTCATTCCGCAGCCGTCGTCGACGACCTCAATCCCCGCAATCCCACCGTTTGACAGCGCGACCGCAACTCGGCTTGCACCGGCGTCAATCGCGTTCTCGATCAGCTCTTTAAGCGCCGCCGCAGGGCGTTCGACTACCTCCCCTGCAGCAATGAGATTGATGAGATGTGGCGGGAGTCGGCGTATTGACATTGGCCCACCCCTAGACCAAGCGCAATCGTTCCGCGACCCCGGCCGGCGCGGTTTCCACCAGAAACCGAGCTATGGCCTCAAGGCTTGAGAGTCCGTTAGTTCCATGGCCAATCCGTTTTCCCGTTTCTTCAAATTCATGTCGCACGACATGGCAATCGACTTGGGCACCGCGAACACAGTCGTCTATCTGCGCGGGCGCGGCATCGTACTCAACGAGCCTTCGGTGGTCGCCATCGAAACCATCAA
>JAYVVA010000238.1:0-13912 GCA_043787435.1 Sphingomonadales bacterium
AGGACGTGGGGGCTGACGCGGTCGGGCGGCACCCCGGCGTCCGCCGCCAACGCCTTAAGCAGCTGGAACAACCGCACCCGGGAGAGATGCTTGGCACCCGAGGGAAAGAGATAACCCGGCGCATCTCCACGCAGGGCGCGCCACGCGATTACAGCAGCGCGAGCACGTTGAGACACGGGCACGAGGCGCTCGCGCCCACCCTTTCCTCTCAGGATAGTGTACGGCGTATCTGGCCTGACGGCGCGGACATCCAGTGAGACAAGCTCAGTCGCGCGCAAACCAGAGCCATAAAGCAGTTCGACTAAAGCCAACAGACGGACATCGGCAGGGGCGCCGTCGCTCGCCGTGATCCGGCTTGCGAGCGCGTTGAAGAGCCTTGCGATTGCATCATGGTCGAGGATGCGCGGGAGCCGCCGTTGGGTGCCGCCCGGGCGCGGCAAGGCCGCAGAGGGATTGTCCGCCCTCAAGCCGTCATCGGCAAGGAAAGCGTAAAACCTCCGCAGCGCCGCGGATTTCCGCGCAACGGTTGCGCGTGATAGCGCGGCCCAACCGTCGGCTAGTCGGTTCAGTGCCAAGGCATCGGCAGTCGCAAGTCCTCCCTCCAAAACCTCGGACGCCAGTTCGAGATCAGATCTGTACGCGAGCAACGTATTTCGCGCGGCACCAGCTTCGGCAGCGAGCGCAGCGAGAAAAGCAGCTATTGCGGCGCCATCGTGGGGAGCGCTCAAGCCCTTCCCAGCGCCTCGGCGGCAATCATGCGTGCTTCGGGTGCGAAACCTACCCGGCGTAATGCTGCGACGATGTGAAACAGATGTTCTGGCGGGACATAGCGCCATTCACGCGTCTGCAGGCCCGCTGCCGCAAGTACGACGACCGTTCCAGATTGGCCCGATGCTGCCGCACGGTCGATTGCGCGCGTCCAGCTCGTTGTACGGCTCAGTGGTAACGCATAGCTTGCGGCAAGCTTGTTCACGCTATCGATCGGCAGACGCCCCAAGCCGGCAAGACCCGCGAGAAGAAACTTATTCCGCCGCTCGTTTTCGCCGCCAGGCACCAGGCGCACGGCAGAAGCGTCGACGCCCGACATCGCGCGCGGGCTAGCAACCGCGAGCTGCGCCCAGCCTATCGACCCGACCGGCACATGCCCTGACCAACGGACGGCCTGAATATCGAGCCCCGCCGAAAGCATCGAAGCAACAATCGCGTCGCTATCACTTGACGATTCGACCGGCAGCATCGCGGCAGCACGTGCGGTCATCACCTGGCGTGCATAGATCATCGCGGGTCCATCAACGCTCCACAATGACTTCATAGCTGCCAGCTTGGCGCCGTCGTCGTCGCCGGAATAAGCAGTTCGAAGTAGCTCACCTACACTACCGCTGCGTTCAGCTGGATCCGTCGCCGCCCACAAATCACCGTAAAAATCGACGAGTGCCGCGCTAGAAAACACACCCATGGCCGTGGCGAGCTCAACCGACCCTGCGCGTGCAGCAGGGGCAATCAGCGGCGCCCGCGCGTGCCAGGCCTGCACTTGAGGACCCACTGTTGCGAAAAGCTTGGGCGGTATCGCCACGCCTGTAGCCACGGCGAGGCCGTATCGCCAGGCATCCAGTCGCTCAACTCCATCCCACTGGATGCTCACCGCTCGCCGACTATTCGTTGCCGCGCCGACTACTTTTTCCGCAAGGAGAACATCGATACCCGACGCTGCCCGGTCGTCGCGGACACGGTCTACCAAAGCGGTGGCCGTGCCCGATTCTCCAGAAAGCGCTGCGCACATTGCTTGAGCAAGGGGCCATGAAGGTTCGTCGCTGACGGTTGCAGCCGGGGTCGCAATTGAACATAGCGAGGCGGGATCGCCCGTTGCAAGTGCCGCCTGCATCGCCACTTCGTAGAGGCGGGGGGTAAAATTGGCGGCGTCGACGCGCGCAACTAGCGCCCGTGCCATATCGGCCTCACCCATCCGGACAAGCAGCCACGCACGCTCGGCGACCCAATCGGCCCCGCTCACGCCTGGCGGTATATTGCTCTGCGACAGCAACGTGCGGCGCAGCAAGATCGAGGCCCAGCGCGATGCAAGCGGCGCTTCTGTGTGGCTCAGCAGTGTGTTGAGGAAGCGCCCATCGGTATTTCCGAAAGCCGCCGCCGGCAGACCGCCATCGACGGGGGTCAGCAGGCCGACATCATCGAGCGACCGTTGAAGCTCTTTGGGCAGATCGAGTGGGGCCACCAGAGCGACCGCACTATCGTTTGACGTGTCTTCGACCAGGTCGCCGGTGACGTCCGACTGATTGGCTGTGTCCGGAACAGCGAGCTTTAGGTCAGGACTGAGATCTGACGCGGCTCGCGCCGGGCGATCGGACTGCGCCGTTGAGTTTGTCGCCGGCTCCTGACCAAAGCCCGGCGGCAAGATCGATTCGGGTGATCGCTGTGCAAAGGCGGGCCACAACGCAATCGCGGAGGCCGCGATCAGCAACGCTGGCGGAAGACTATTTCGCCAACGCATTTTCGGGCACCAGTTTTTCAACATGTCTGGTCGTTTTGCTGGGGTCGACACGCGACAGCCCTATTAGTGCAACGACTACCACGATGACGCCGATGAGAATTCTGAAAACAAAAGAACGAGGCATCGACACGAAACTTCCTTAAACGGCATTCGACTTCGGGCTCTTTGCCCGAGGCGACCCGTCTCTGTATAGCCCCGCCATTATGCAGCAGCACCCCGCCACTTTCCAGCGCCCCATCGTGCTCGTGGGTCTGATGGGCGTGGGCAAAACGACGATCGGACGCCGATTGGCTAGACGGCTCGCCCTCCCGTTTGTCGATGCCGACGATGAGATCGCAACCGCCGCAGGGATGAGCGTCAGCGATATTTTCGAACGCTTTGGTGAGTCTTATTTTCGCGACGGCGAAAGGCGAGTGATCGCCCGCCTGCTTAACGGGCGACCGTGTGTTATCGCCACCGGCGGCGGCGCTTTTATGAACGCCCAGACGCGCGCCCTCATCCTGGAGACAGCAACAGCGATCTGGATCGACTCGGATATCGATACGCTCGCCGAACGTGTTGGACGTCGCAACGATCGTCCTTTGCTCGCAGGACGCGATGCGCGTTCTGTATTGTCCGATCTCGCAAAGGTTCGAAACCCCGTCTATGCCTTGGCTCCAGTGCACGTTGTCTCTCATCCGAGCCCCCATGAGGCGACTGTCGATGCGATCATCGGTCAGCTCGAAACATGACGATTGTACGCGTCGAGACGGGGCAGGCTTATGATGTGGTGGTCGAAGCCGGTGCGCTGAGACACGCAGCAGACTGGCTTGCCTCGCGCGCTAAAAACGGACGCATGATCATAGTCGCTGATGCGAACATCATCGATCCCCATGCCCGACTTCTCGCGCGGGTGCTGACGGCGGCGAAAATTCGTGTTGAGACGATCAGCATTCCTTCAGGCGAAGCGAGCAAGAGTTGGGCGCATCTCGAGGCGCTAACGGACAAGTTGCTACGGCTCGAAGTCGAGCGCGGCGAGACGATCGTTGCGCTGGGTGGCGGTGTAATCGGCGACCTGACCGGGTTTGCCGCAGCGATTGTCAAGCGCGGCTGTCGTTTCGTCCAGATTCCAACCACGCTGCTCGCACAGGTCGATTCGTCGGTCGGTGGCAAGACCGCAATCAATACAGCAGCAGGCAAGAATTTGATCGGCGCCTTCCACCAGCCCGACCTTGTGTTGATAGACCCGGAAGTGCTTGACACGTTGCCGCTGCGCGAAGTGCGCGCGGGGTATGCCGAAGTGGTCAAATACGGTTTGATTGACGATCCTGGCTTCTTTGATTGGTGCGAAGCGCATGGCAGGGCATTACTCGATGGCGATATCGAAACACGGACACATGCCATCGTCACAAGCGTTACGGCCAAGGCGCGGATTGTTGCCGCCGACGAGCTCGAAACGACAGGGACGCGGGCGTTGCTCAACCTCGGCCACACCTTTGGCCATGCACTAGAGGCCGAAACAGGCTTCTCGGAACGCCTGCTCCACGGGGAAGGGGTTGCCGCGGGTATGGCGCTCGCTTTCCGTTTTTCAGCGACGCGTGGCCTGTGTGGATGGGCCGATAGCAACCGGCTCTCCGCACATCTTTCCGATGTTGGACTGCCGACAGCGGCGCGTCCGGCGACAAATGCGCGGGGCGCAACGCTTGCCGCGCACATGGCGAATGACAAGAAACGCGAGGGCGGAGATGTACCGCTCCTTCTGGCGCGCGGGATCGGGGCCACATTCCTCGCACGCGGGATCGATCTGGCCGACGTCGCCGCGTTTCTCGATTCGGACGCGGACTGATGCCCAATGGCGTAGCCAAGCGCGACTTGCCGACAAAGACGTGCCCGAGTTGTAACCGCCCGTTTACTTGGCGGAAGAAGTGGGCGCGGGACTGGGACTCAGTCGTCTATTGTTCCGACAGATGCAGAGCGGCTTCCAAACGATAGCCATAGCCAGCTGCTAATCATGGCGACCCCACCGAGCGGCGCAATAGCGCCAAACCAGCGTGGTGCACCCATAGCCAGCAAATAAAGGCTGAACGCGAAAACCGTTGCGCCGGCCAGCATCAGTGCTGCGCAGAACCTGCTTCGCGGTGCAACCACGACCGCTGCCACGGCATGGATCAGCTGATAGAGCGCGCCGGTGTGCAACCAGTCCACGGCCTGGCCCCTGGCGACATGCGCGCCGAAGGCGCCGGCAGCGATGGCAGTTGCGGCGGAAAACGCGGCGACCCGAATCAGCGTGTTAGACTTCACGACGGCTGCTCATTCTGCATCCCCGGCATCGACGACCAATCTCCCGTCTGAGAAATAACGCTGGCTCGCGCTTTGCGCAAATCTCCCGCTTCCAGCTGGATCTTCAGGCGCTCGCGGTCGCGTTTGCGGTAGATGTCTTCGGTCCGGTCGATTTCTTCGCTCTCGATGCCGACCGCCGCCATTGCCTGGCGCGCCATCCGTACGGCCGAGTCGAGTACCTCGCGCACAACGCCCGCAACCGGCGCGTCCTTCAGCTTGACAAGCGCGCGCCGGTCATAAGCGCGCACGAAGATCCCGGCCTTTGGAAAAGCCTCGTGCACTGCCTCGACCAGTTCGGGGCCCACCTGGTCACCGTCCATGCAAAACATGATCAGCTCGGCCTGCGATCCGCCGGCCTGACGCAATAAATCGAGCCGCGTTCCGTCGCCGAAATAAACCTTCGCACCAAATTGCCCGGCGATATCAATCATTTCAATGTCCGTGTCGATCAGCGTGACAGCAATACCTTGGGCGATCAACATCTGACCGACAGTTTGTCCGAATCGCCCATAGCCGATGATCAACGCGTTCGACCCTTCGGCCACCGGCCCGTCACGTTCCTGTGGCACCACCGGTTGCGCTCGCAGGCGGCGCGTCGCCATCATCAGGAACGGCGTCGTCGCCATCGACAACGTGATGATAGCGCCAAACAAGCTCGCCGCTTCGGGTGCGATCAGCAGCGAACGCTGGGCCTGCGTGAACAACACAAAGCCGAATTCGCCACCTTGGCTTAACAAAAGGCCAAGCGCCAAAGCAGGACGCCATGCCATCCGGAACAGCATCGCCAACGCCGTAATGATCACGCCCTTGGTTACGATCAACGCCAACGCCATTCCCACCACAAAGAAAGGCCGCGCCGCAATTGCCGTGAGGTCGAGCATCATCCCGACCGACAGGAAAAAAAGCCCGAGCAGGATTGAGCGGAACGGCTCGACGTCGGCTTCGAGTTCGTGCCGATACGGCGAGTCGGCGAGCATCACACCCGCGACAAACGCACCCAGCGCTGTTGACAGGTGGAGCGCCTCCATCAGCGCGGAACTCGCAATCACGGTGAACAGCCCGGCAAAGACAAACATCTCGCGCTCGCCGAGATTGCCGATGAGGCGGAACAGCGGCCGCAGGACGAAACGCCCTGCCATTCCCAGTCCGACAACGGCGCCAAGCGTGTACAAGAACATCAGCCAACCCGGTGGGCCACCCTGATCTGCTGGGTTCCGGCTCATCGCCGAGACGATCGCGATCAGCGGGACGATGGAGAGGTCCTGGAACAACAGTACGGAAAACGCTCGCTCGCCGAGTGGCGTGCGCAAGCGCCCGGCCGATTGTAGCATTGGCAGTACCTGGGCTGTGGAACTCAGCGCCAGGGGCAAGCCAAGCGCGAGCGCAGCGTAGGGAGAAAAGCCGACAGCGAGCCATACGATAGCGCTGAGAGCGATACCGCAGAGCACGACCTGCACAAGCCCGAGCCCGAATATGTCCGCCTTGAGCCGCCACAGTCTCGACGGATTGAGTTCAAGGCCCACGAGGAACAACAGCAAAGCGATGCCAAGTTCAGCCACGCTGAGCTTCGAATCGACACCCCCAACGAGGCCAAGTCCCTGCGGCCCGATCAAGGCACCCGCAATGAGGAACCCGAGTACCGCACCCAGCCCTAGCTTTCGGAAGAGCATGACAAAGACGAGCCCAGTGCCGAACAGGAGCATGCCCTCGCGCAGCAGCGACTCAGTCACATCGCTGCCCTTGCCGCCGCATCCGCCGCCGCTTCGAAGGCAAGCCGAACTGCGCTGTGTCTCGCGGGATAATCCCGCGCTCGCTCAAGCAGTTCGATGTTCGGCCAGTCGGGTGGGGCGGTGTCCGCGACGGCAAGCCACTGAGCGAGAACGACGCTTGCCGAGGCTAGCTCCGCACGATCGAGCCCGATAATGTGGCGAGCAAGCAGCGTCGCCGACGCCTGACCTAGTGCGCAGGCCCGGACTTCATGGCCATAGGCCGCAACTCGCCCGTCGGCATCGAGGCGCACGTCGACCGTGATCCGCCCACCGCAGGCCGTTGAACGACGTTCAACGGTCGTTGCCGGGCGATCAAGACGGGGAAAGGCTGCTGAACTGGTTGCGAGGCGAAGAATGGCGATCGAATACAACGGTTCGCTCACTGACTGCGTCCCGCCTCGACCGCACCGACAAGAGCAGCGCTGCTGGCTCGAAGCAATAGATACGTCTTCGAATCGGTCATCCATTGAGGGCGCGGGGCTTTGTCGCCGTTCAAGAAATCGAAAATCAATGTCATAAGAAGAAACGCCAGGGTTGCCGCCAGCAATCCCTTCAGCAGGCCAAAACCCAGCCCCAGCACGCGGTCGACGGGCCCCAGCAACGCGGCGTGCGCCGCCTTGCCGACTTGGCCGCCAACCACGCGAGTCGCAATGAAAGCGCCGCCAAAACAGAGCGCGACAGCGAGGACTGAAGCCCCTCCCGAGCTGCCAGTCGGCTTCTCCAATATGGTCTCAACCGGGACGTAAAACAGCTTCAATGCCGCGATGCCAACGATCCAGGCCGCGAGCGAGAAGACCTCGCTCACAAAACCACGCATCGCGCCGAACGTCGCGCCAACACCGATCGATAACAGCACCATCATGTCGAGGGCGGTCAGTGTTGATGCCATATTTCTGCTCAGAACGCTTGCTGCAGGCGGTTGATGAGCTGCCGGGCGGGACTGGGAAGTGGTAGGCTATCATCAAACCCGGCCTCTACCCGCGACACCCGGCGGTGGAGGTCGACGCTGGCTTCCACGAAATGCCGAGCGGCTTCAGGAAGACGACCGAGCGTTGCCGCATCGGTTTCGACCGGATCACCAAGACGCCGCGAGGCGTCGCGTGCGCCGCCTGCCGAAAGTTCGCCGACTTCGACTGCTCGCTGAGTTAACAGCCAGGCAACAACGTGCATCAACCGGGTAGTTACCTTGAGCGATTCGCAGCTGTAAACCACCCTGTCCATCGGGGCGAGCTGGTCGCGCGCTTCGCGACCAACATCGTCGAAATAGGCCCGCACCTCATCGGCGAGAACCATTGCCTCTACATAAAGGCCGTCGATCAGGCGTTTGGCTAACATGTGTGCTCCATGCCACAGCCGGAGCAACGGTAAAATCGCTATTGAGGGTAAACGCCGTTTCAGGCGAGAATATCGGGGATCAGCATCGTTCCGGCACGGACGATCTCGTCGCGCAAGCGAAGCTTTCGTCGTTTGAGGCGCGCAAGGCGCAGCTGATCTTGATCACCCAGACCAACAAGCGCTTCGATCGCCAAGTCGAGGTCACGGTGTTCGGTCCGCATAATTTCCAGATGTGCCCGCAGGTCGCGCTCGTCCATTGAGGCCAATGCTATCGGCGCAACGGCCTGCGCTCAATCGCCAATTGCACGCACTGCACAATCGGCTCGTGGCGGATTGCCCATGATTCACCGAATTGCCGCCAAAAGAGTGGAGACAATTAACTCCATTCGTGATGTTATGATGGCCCACAAGTCGTAGGAGACATGACGCCATGAACATTGCGCATCTTTCTTCCCTCAACGCCAAGCACGCCGAGATCGAGGCACGCCTAACCGACGAACAGAGGCGACCTAATCCAGATACGACCTTGCTCGCCATGCTTAAGAAACAGAAACTTCGGTTGAAAGAGGCGATCGCGACACGTTGATTGCTGCGAGGCGTACGACGTTAGCGTATCGCGAGGCCGGGGCGTCGGGTCAGTGTATACTTCAGATATTCAGGCAAAACCGATTTGTCGCCCGGGCTTGCGCGTGCGAGCCGCGGGTCCACTTCAGTGCTGAAGGCAACGCCGGCACGTCCCGGTGACGTCCAGGCAATTCGACCCCCGATCTGGCCGATTCCCCTGATCTCGGCCGTGACACTGGTCCCGTTTGCAACTTCGGTTGCTGAGTCGATCATCATGCCACCAGCCGACAGGTTGCGGACCCGCGTGATGAACGGTTCTGACTCGGCGATTTGCACGGATGCGCTCAGAAAAAGGCTGTCGCGTTTTCTCTGACGTTTACCCTGCTGCTCTTCGTCAATCATCTGTCCACGTCCACCACAATCTCAAGCCCTTGCTGTGTACCAAACAAAAGCTGCCAAAATTTTAAACGCAAACTGACGAGACGATTATTCATCGCGCGAAACCTTTTCGTTCCGTTCGTGCGCTTCCTGCGCCTCTACCGTCATTGTAGCGATGGGTCGTGCCTCGAGGCGCCCAAGTGAGATCGGCTCACCGGTCACTTCGCAATAACCATATTCGCCGTCCTGAATCCGGCGCAGAGCCGCTTCTATTTTAGATATAAGTTTTCGTTGGCGGTCACGGGTTCGCAGTTCGATCGACCAATCGGTCTCGCTCGATGCCCGGTCTGTTACATCGGGTTCGCGAAGCGGTTCGTTTTGCAAGGTATTCAGCGTATCTTGCGACTCGCGCAAAATCGCCTCTTTCCATCCCGCCAGCTTGTCTCTGAAATAAGTAAGCTGCCGCTCGTTCATGAAGGGCTCGTCGGCTGTCGGCCGATAGTCGGGATGATTCTCGTTTGCGCTCACCGACCCCGATCCTTGCCCGAAACCCGACGAATTAAGTGCCGTCGCCATCTCGCTACTCCTTCGCGGTCCAGCGGCCCGTCAGATGCGGGCGCGTCCGTAACCTCTGTGGGGCGGGCCTATAGAGAGACGCCAACGGGCGCACAAGCATCTGCGAGAATGTGACAATTCATGGACGATCGCCGGCGTTTGCCAGACTGGTCGACGCCGTTCGCCATTGAAACAGCCCCTAAATGATACATTAACCGTCTGCGTTGGTACGCAGCCGGTGAAAAGGGCGCGAGGAGGCGCAATATTGGGTCAAATCGGGTTGCGAAATCGATTTGTTGGCCGCAGTCCCTGGGCTCCCAAAAGGCCGGTCGCGCGTTCATGTCGCAAAATTGGCAACGTAACTCAACAGGACGATGCTATGTCGGTAAAGATGGCTCTCGCAAAACTTTGCGCCTGCGCATGTGGCGGCGCAATCATCGGCGGTGGTGCAATGCACGTCGCAGGACAACCGATGGTTCGCCCGGCTCAAGTATACAAAGTCAAGAAGCACGCGCCGATTCGCATCGCCTCAGTCTGCCGGAATGGTGCAGGCCCCGGCTGTCGCCGCGTTGTCAAACGCATTCGCCGCGTAGTGACCACGCAGCTGGCTTGTGCGGCGCCTACCGTCACCACTGTCACATCGCGGGGCGCTCCCCTGCCGCTGATGGAGCCTCGCGAGTCAGCGTTCGCAGGTAGCGGCGGCGCAGTTCCGGTCTTGGTCGGCGGTTCGGGCGGATTTGGTGGCTTTGGCGGTGGGTTCATTGCCGGCGGATTTTTCGGTGGGTCGGGAGGGAGCAGCGGCAGCGTCGTCGTCACTTCGACAACCAGCGGTTCGACCTCGACATCGAGCGGTGGTTCGGGTGGAAGCTCAACCTCGACAGGGGGATCCTCGACCTCGACAGGGGGATCGTCAACATCCACATCGACCGGCGGTTCTTCGACTAGCACTTCGTCGGGGATTTCTTCTTCGACTTCAACCAGCAGCGGCGTGTCATCAAGCACATCGACCAGTGGCAGCAGCTCGACCAGCGGCAGTTCGTCGACGAGCACCAGTTCGTCGACCAGCGGCAGTAGCTCATCGGGCGGTTCATCAGGCGGCCATGAGCCCCATCCGGTACCAGCCCCGCCGATGGTGGTTTTGTTCGGCCTCGGTGCAGCCGCCCTAGTCGCACGCGGTCGACTGGCGCGCCGCAAGGCCGCCTGAACGCAAGGTTGCAAGCGTGCGCACCCGACGCCATAGCGCCAGGTCATGCATGATATCCGCCTGATCCGCGACGACCCTGCCGCATTCGACAAGGCGCTCGCTCGGCGCGGCGTGCCGCCGACATCACAATCATTACTCCAGTTGGACACCATTCGCCGTGCGCGGATGACGATGGCCGAACAAGCGGTGGCTGAGCGGAACCGTATTTCTGCTGCGATCGGGCCGCTTTCAGGGAAGATGAAGGAGGCGAGTGAGAGCGAACGCCCTTCCCTTGCGGACGCAATCGCAGCGTTGAAGTCAAAGCTTGGCGACAAATCCGAAATCGAACGCTTCGAACGCGAAGCGGCCGACGTTGCACGACAGCTCGACGCGCAGCTGGCAGCACTCCCGAATGTTCCCGCGTCCGACGTACCCGACGGTCTGAACGAAGAGTTCAATGTCGTCATCAGCGAACAAGGTTACCGCAAGCGCTTCGCCTTCACGCCGCGCGAACATTTCGACTTCGGTCCGGCACTCGGCCTCGATTTCGAATCGGCTCAGACTGTATCTGGCGCACGTTTCGCTTATCTGCGTGGGCCAATTGCGCGTCTTTCAAGGGCGCTCGGCCAGTTCATGCTTGACGTCCACACGACCTCTTATGGCTATGAGGAAGTGGCGCCGCCGTTGTTGGTACGCGATGAGGCTGCGTTTGGTACTGGGCAACTACCCAAATTCCACGATGATTTATTCCAAACGACAGACGGGCGCTGGCTGATCCCGACCGCGGAGGTGAGCCTCACTAACCTCGTGCGCGATCGCGTTTTGTCCGCGACCGACCTGCCCGTTCGCTTTACCGCACTGACGCCATGCTTCCGATCCGAAGCGGGCGCGGCCGGCCGCGATACCCGCGGTCTCATCCGCCAGCACCAGTTTGACAAGGTTGAATTGGTGTCGATCACGACACCCGATGACGCCGAAGCCGAACATGAGCGCATGACTCAGGCTGCTGAGAATATCCTCGACCGCCTCGACCTGCCTTATCGCCGGATGCTGTTATGCGCCGGTGACATGGGGTTCACCTCAAAAAAAACCTATGATCTCGAGGTCTGGCTGCCCGGGCAGAATAGCTATCGGGAAATCTCTTCCTGTTCGAACTGTGGCGATTTCCAGGCGCGACGCATGTCGGCGCGATATCGCGCGGCTGGCGAAAAGGGGACACGATTTGTGCACACGCTGAACGGCTCGGGCGTTGCTGTCGGGCGCGCGTTGGTGGCTGTCCTCGAGAATTACCAGCAGGACGGCGGCGAGGTGCATGTGCCCGAAGCGCTCATTCCCTACATGGGCGGCGCAACGAGACTTGTTCCGTGATGCGTATCCTGTTGACGAACGACGATGGCATCCACGCGCCGGGGTTGAAAGTTCTTGAGGCGATTGCCCGTACCATGTCCGACGACATCTGGGTCGTGGCCCCGCAGGAAGAACAATCGGGCGCAGGCCACTCCCTGACGCTCAGCCGGCCTGTCCGGGTTCGCGAGCATAGCGCACGGCGTTATTCGGTCAGCGGCACGCCGACCGACGCTGTCATGATGGCGCTGGGTGTCGTCATGGGCACCTCCAAACCTGACCTCATCCTGTCAGGCGTCAATCGCGGGGCCAACCTGGGTGAAGACGTGACCTATTCGGGGACGGTGTCCGCCGCTATGGAGGGGACGCTCGCGGGTTATCGTTCGATTGCGCTAAGCCAGGTCTATGCCCGTGAGGGCATGGGCGACACCGTGCCGTTCGCGGCCGCACAGGCCTGGGGGAAGCGTGTGCTCGAGCCGCTCATCGTTGCGGAAATGCCGGAGCGCACGCTGATCAACGTCAACTTCCCGGCGATGGCGCCCGAAGCCGTACGAGGGGTCAAGGTTGTTGAGCAGGGCTTCCATGACTATGGCCGCGCCAAAATTGTCAAAGGCGTCGACCCTCGCGGCTACCCCTATTACTGGTTCGGACTGGGCGCGACCAAGCAGACGCCCGGTCAGGCCACCGACCTCGAAGCGATTGCCGACGGTTTCATCACAGTGACACCGCTCCACCTCGATCTGACGCATTATGTTTCCATTCCCACACTGACCCGAGCGCTTTCGGGCTGTTAGGCTGATTTAAATGCACGGCGACAAAGCATGACCGGGGAATTTTCCGCTTTTTAGGCGCAGCGCGGGATGATTTCCGCGCCATCACGCTATGCTCGCGGCCAAACTTTTGCAAAGTGGATCCCTTAAAACCGGCCGACGGTGCGCTCCACCGCACGTTCGGCCAGACGAGGCTGAAGCACCTTTTGTGTCGTTGGAAAATCGATCCGCTGAACCTTGCCGCGATCAATACCCGCACGGCAACCGAAATCCTCGGAACAGGTGCCAACCTACTCGGACCGGCGAGACATCCGGCCGAAGCACACTTCTCTGACCACCCTGCGGTGCACGCTTTCTTCGCGGTTGGGCACCCGATCGTTCAAACGCTGACTTATGCTGCTTCGAACATCTCGACTGGCATCGCCATCATACTCTCAGCGCCCGATTCAAGCTTGCGACGCAGCGCGCTTGTATCAGGCATGATCCGTTCAGCGTAGAAGCGTGCGGTAATTAGCTTGGCGTTCAGAAAGGCGGAATCGCCTTCGCCCGCCGCCAACATTCGCTGCGCGGCTGTTGCCATCCGCAGCCACATCAACCCCACGGCGACAATGCCCATGAGATGCATGTAGGGGACTGAAGCCGCGCCCGCGTTGTCGGGGTTGGTCAGGCCGTTCTGCATCAGCCACATCGTCGAAGCCTGAAGGTCCCCCACGGCCTTTTCCAGGCGTGCAGCAAAATCTGCGAGCTCCGGAACTGTCCTCGCGACCGCGATTTCGTCGGCGGCGACGCCGAAGAACAACTGGATCGCGCGGCCGCCGTCCTTGGCAAGTTTCCGGCCAACCAGATCAAGCGCTTGGATACCGTTCGTACCCTCGTAGATCATCGCGATCCGCGCATCACGAACATATTGTTCCATGCCCCATTCAGCGATGTAGCCATGGCCACCATAAACTTGCTGGCTGACGGTTGCGATCTCGTATCCCTTGTCAGTGCCGTACCCCTTGATCACCGGCGTCAGCAGCGAGATCAGGTCGTCGGCGGCCTGCCGCTCGTCTTCGGTCTGCGCCTTATGCGCAAGATCGACCTGCAGCGCCCCCC
The DNA here is from genome assembly GCA_043787435.1 of Sphingomonadales bacterium. Taxonomy (GTDB): domain Bacteria; phylum Pseudomonadota; class Alphaproteobacteria; order Sphingomonadales; family Sphingomonadaceae; genus Sphingomonas_O. Next base: position 13,822 of record JAYVVA010000238.1, read on the forward strand.
ACAGGCACAGCGCCCGCAATCCTTCTGTCATTGCTTTGGCTTCCATCAACATCCGACGGACGTCGGGATGGACGAACAACGGATCGGCCTT
>JAYVVA010000239.1:0-4461 GCA_043787435.1 Sphingomonadales bacterium
GCGGTCAGCGGATCGGTCACGTCGCGCGCGGCGGTGTTGACGAAATGCTGCAAGTCGTGGCTCCCCTCGGCCTCGAGAAAGCCCCGGCCGTTGCTGTCGGTGTTTATGTAAAGCACCGCCTTATGTGCAAGTTCATCGGCATGGGTTTCCACCCATTCGGTCGAGCCGAGCAGCCCTGGCTCCTCGCCATCCCAGCTCGCATAGACGATCGTGCGATCGGGCCGCCAGCCGGTCCTCGCCAGCGCACCCAGGGCCTTGGCTTCGCCCATAAGCGCGACCTGCCCGGTGAGCGGGTCGCTCGCGCCGAATACCCAGCCGTCGTGGTGATTGCCGCGCACGACCCACTCGTCGGGCCGGGTCGCGCCCGGCATCACAGCAATCACGTCGTATATCGGCTTGAGCGACCAGTCGGATTTGACCGCCAGGTGAACTTTGACCGCGTCAGTGCCGCCCCAGTGATAGGCGAGGGCCAGACCTCCCCGGGCGCGGCCGCCGATGAACGGCCCTTCGAGCCGCGCCATGATCTTCACCGCGTCACCGTATGAAATCGGCAGCGCGGGGATCTTGAGGATCGTCGTCGCGGTCTCGCGAGTAAGCCGCTTGGCTCCTGCGGTTGCGCCGATGCCAGGGGTGAGCGGATCGCCCGGATATTGCGTGAGGTCCTGTACCGAGCCGCGCTGCACGCCGTTTTCGGGCCTCCCGCCACCGCGCGGGAAAGGATCGCGCTCGCCATAGCCGTCGTCGACGGGGTCCGAGTAGATCAGCGTGCCGAGCGCACCGTGCTCCTGCGCCAGCCTGGGCTTTAGCCCGCGCCAGCCGCCGCCGTAGCGCGCCAGCACGATCTTGCCGTTGACGCTGATGCCGCGCGCCGCGAGCGCGTCGTAATCATCGGGCATACCGTAATTGGCGTAGACGACCGGCGCGGTGACATCGCCGTCGCCCTGATAGGCGACATAAGGCGGCAGCGCGCCTTTCAGATTGGTCGAACTCGGGTCCTCGGGCACCGCGGGCTCCTGCCCACCAAGCGCTATCCGCTCGGGCAAGACCAGTTCGAGCGTGGTGCTGATTGGCGTGGGATAGAGCACCTGGAACGTTTCGATGCGCGCGTTCCAGCCCCATTGCTTGAACAGCGCGAGCTGCATCTCCGCATTTGCGCGATCGTGCGGGCTGCTGACGTGATTGGGCGCCGAGCTCATGTCCTTGAGCCAGGCGAGTTGGTCGGCACTGCTAATCTGCGCGTCGAATGCCTGTTCGAGCGCAGTTGCATCGGCGGACGCCGGCGCGGCCTCGGCGACGCCGGCGGTCATCAGAGTGGCGGAAGCGACGGTCGCGAGCAGGCGTGGGACGATGGTCATTTGGCTCTCCGGGCCAGCGGTTGCCGGGCATGCGGATGATAGCTGCGCGACACGCGACATTCTAGACAGCAGAGAAGGGAAGTTTTTCGAAGTACCTAGTCATCATGGTGGAGCATTTTGACTTGCAACGCGAATAATTGAAGCCAAACATTCACCCAGTCGCCGCTCACATGCTGAGACAATGTCGTGACTACGTTTGAGAATGATCACTCCAGTGATGGTCTCAATGCATTCAGTGGATCGATGATCGATATTAAACGTCAGTCTTGAATAATGGCCGGTCCAAGCCCGAATGTCAGAATCTGGGCGCGACGCCGCCGCGCGTGAGGCCGCGTAGTCAATGGCAGCATGCCGCGATCGACCCCGTGTTCCGGACATTCGCCGCGAACGCAGCCACGAGAGGAATGTCCCAGACCCAGTCATTGAAGCTTCTAAGGGCTGCTCTCAATGAACGGCAGCTTTCGGCCCCCCGAGTCTTGCCCGCGAACGCCAGATATGTTGGCGTTTGCGGGCATCGAAGTCTCCCCGCACGGCGCGCGAAGTTACTACCTTAATACGCGTGAGGGGAACATCTCTTCCTCGATTAGCACGGGCGGCAGGATCCCGGGCTCCATCACCCGCGCGAACACATCCTTCAAAATGAACGGCCGACCCTCTGCTTCTGCCTCGTGCGAGGCGCGTGCTAGGAGATGATCGAGCTGCAATTTGCCGACGATGTAGCTTGGACCGTAGCCGGGCTGGCGCAGATACAGCAACTGCTCGAAACCGACGAGCTTGCTCTGTGCATTCGACCAGTGGCGCGGTGTCCAGTCGGCATGGAAACGACCGGCTTTGGCGAGATCGATCTCGTTGGCTTGTATGTGTAGCGAGGCGAGCCCTCGTGCGGCGCGGTTGGCAAGCATGATCCAAACGAGTTCGCGGCCATGCGGGATGTCATCGTACAGCCCGGCCTGCATGACAGTCTCTTCCATTGCTGTTGCAAAGCCTTCTGAACGATCAACAAAGATGTTGAACAACGGCGGCGTTTGCCGGACTGGGCTGATACGCGGCTCAAACCGCAACCGAGCCAGTTCGATCCAGTGCGTCGAGTGTGATAAGAGCGGCATTGGATCGAGCGCAGTCACGTTGTCGAAAAAGCTGTGGTCCGCGTCGGGTGCGAGGTAGCTGCTCGTCTGCGCCTCCATTGCTCTGCGGAAATAGGGCTTGTCGGGCACAAGGCCGGTGGCAACCAAGAAGTTATTGAATTTAATCGTTTTGGCTTCGGCCATTTTGCGGTAGGCGGCTGCCCCTTCGACCAGTCTGATTGGCGGCAAATCGCGATTGCGCAACTCTTCCAGTCGCAACGACGAAAGCGCGCGATCGAGTTCGCGCTGCAGCAGTGTTACCTGCTGCTCCCAAGTGTAGGGCGAGAGATCGACATTGGCGACGTACCAGTCGTAATTTGCCTTGCCGACGCCAGAGGCGCCGGTTTTTTTCGGCGCCTGAGCCACGATCCAGTCGGCAAAGCTGTCCGTCGCCAGCTTGGCTGCATGCACTGCCTGGCGAAGCGCCGGACTCGCACCGTCTAGCGACGCGACCTGCCGGCCCGAAAGCGTTCGCATCCTGAGGTCTCCGCGCTCGAACGCGGCGAGCACGTCACTCTGGTCGCGAAAGGCGCGGTCGCCGTAGCGCCACAGGTCGGCTGCATTGCTGTCGGCAAGGTTGGTGCGCGCCGCCGCCAGCATCGCGGGCACGCCACCGATCAGCCCGGTCAACTTGCGATCGTCGGCGCTCGACAGTGGATAGGACATCTTGAACAGGTCGATCGTCGGCTCGGCCGACGGGCCTTCGTGCGCAGGGACGTCGCTCTCTTCGCCGAACACATTCTGGTAGAAACCTGGGTCTCGCGCCCAGGGTTTTAGCACGCGCAAGAAGAAATCGAAGCCGTTCATCTCGGCTTCGATGAGCCGCCAGTCGTTCCGATCGGCGGCTGACCAACCAATAGTAGCGATCGCTGTTAGGCGGCTCCGGTACCGGCGAAGATCGGCGGCCTTCTGTGCCATTGCTTCTGCGCTATAATCGGGCACGCCGGCGCGAATGGCAGGCTGCACGAAGGCGCGCCAATCAGTAAAGAGCGTGACGACCTCGGCACGGCTGGCAGGTGCAACGGCGGCGGGCGCGATTTGTGCGTTTAACGCGCTTGGGGTTGCCGCCACCAAGACTGCCGCCACTGCGATCGTCCAGAAACTCCGTTGCATGACTGGCCCCCTATTCCCGGCGTTGCCAACATGCCTGAAACTTGCCGGCGAAGGAAACGCTACTGCCAGCCCCGTGCGTGTGAGGGCAAACCATTTCGCTGTTGTGAGGACCGGCGCGACGCCGCCGGGCTGAAGAGAAGGTTTGGTGACGTCAAAGGCCGCCTGTTTTACTTGGTAATTTTATGCGACCCGGACGGTCATGGGCGTTCCTATTTCTGAGAAGCGATTGAGGATTGCGGCACGAACCTTGAGCTCGGTTATCTGACGGTCGAAGGTGCGCGATGCCACGCGTTGACCGAGGAGCTTGAAGCAGTGCATTTTGGTCTCGACCAGACTGCGGCGATGGTAGCCACTCCACTTTTTCCAGATGGTGCGACCGAGCCGCTTTGTTGCGCGCAGCGCTTCATTGCGCGCATCAACGCCGGGGCCGTCCTTTGTCCATGGTCGGCCGTTGCGGCGGACCGGGATGACCGCGTCGGCACCGTGTTCTGCAATGGCGGCATGACAAGCTCTGGTGTCGTAAGCGCCATCTCCGCCGACGCTGAGTATCTGCTCATCCTCCGGGATTTGCGCTAGCAGATCGGGCAGCGTCGGCGCATCGCCAATAGCATTGGTCGTGACCTCAATGGCCCGGATATCCAGAGTTACCGCATCGATCCCCAGATGCACCTTGCGCCACTGGCGGCGGTAGGATGCGCCATGTTTGCGCGTCTTCCACTCGCCTTCACCCATCATCTTGATGCCGGTGCGGTCGACCAGCAGATGCAGCCCACCTGAACTGGATCGCCCACCAAGTTCCACCATCAGGGTTTTCTGCTGTCGGCACAGCGTCGTATAATCCGGCACCGGCCAGTCCAGCTTCGCCAGCT
>JAYVVA010000240.1:0-2627 GCA_043787435.1 Sphingomonadales bacterium
GGTGTGACCGATAATCGGTTCGACAGCGTTTCGCCGTTTCAGCTCGCGCTTGATGGTGGGTGACGTGATGCCGCGACTGTGGGCGATATAGACCTCAGCCTTGCCGCTGTGCTTGTGACCCCGGTAACCGCGATCGACATAGGCGCGCTCGACCGCGATGCCGGTCAGCCGCTCGACCTGCTCGATCTGTCCGGTCAGCGTGTGCCCGATACGTCGATCTCGGGTCAGCGCGTCGTGCGCGAACTCACCGATCTGATTGCCGTTCGCGGCAAGCCCGGCATGATTGTCAGTGACAATGGCACCGAGTTGACCTCGAACGCGGTTCTCAAATGGTGCGGGGAGGCCCGCGTCGAGTGGCACTATACCAGCCCTGGCAAGCCCACCGAAAATGCGTTCGTCGAAAGCTTCAACGGGCGGATGCGTGACGAACTGCTCAACGAAACGCTGTTTGCCAACCTTGATCATACGCGGGAAAAGGTCGCCGCATGGGTGGAAGATTACAACACCAAGCGGCCCCACTCCGCGCTCGGATATGCCACACCGGCGGCCTTCGCTGCCGAACTGAAAAAGCAAGGGGCTGCTTCGCTCCGCATAGCCGGTGGCTACGCTACTCAGCCCCTTGCTTCACCTGCCCATGTCGGCGCAAACAATCCCGAGGCTCTAATCGCAACTGGATGCAAGTTGGGGGTCAGGTCAGGTCCACGCCAGTGTCAGCAATCACTTCAATCTGGAACGCCATCTCGTCGACCGCCAGACATTCAAAGAGCGCCGCTCCGCGGCGGTTGCTGAGTGGCGTCAGATCACTGCCTGAACTGCCAATATCAAAGACCCATCTCCATCGAGGAGAGACCAGTTCGCATCCGGCTGACAACACCCCCGCATCTGTCCTGTTCGATTCGCTCAGAGAATCCCCGGCCTCAGTTTTGTAACAAAGCCGGTTCACGACCTAAATAAAGGTATCTCGAACTCCCACCATGAATGGGCGATGTCTTCCAGGTCTCAGTTCAAATTGAGATTAAGGTCCAACTGTGCAGGATCGTACGTGCTAGAAACAGGGGGAGGGTTGCTTGCAATCAGGCCGACCGTCGGGTCAGGTGTGTTGACCTTTAGAACATCAAATAATATCGCACACATAACCATATGAGCTCGGTTTTTTGCGTGCATCTTCAACCGAATGTTTTCAATATGGCGCTCGACTGTCCTTGGCGCAATTGAGAGTCTGTGAGCGGCTTCCTTTGCCGAGTCTCCCACCGCTACAAATTCAAGAATTTCATTTTCCCGATTTGTGAGAAAAATCTGGCTGATTATTTGATCACGTTGTATCATCTGAGAGTCCTTATATGATCATTGAAACAAACCACTTAAATAACGACCCAGAATAAATGGTATTATATTTTCAACGCATAAGATACAAACAATATTTGTCTATTATTTCCCAGTTTGAGAACAACTGATCGCTCATGGGGTTGGCATAAAATTCTTACGAAGAGAGTAAAAATTAATTCACGCTCTCGATGATGACTCGACAGCTTATTTGGCTAATTGAATCCGAGAAAGACGAGCTGCTGGCGTAAGAGTAAAATATGACCCAGCAGTTGTTGGAGACGACATGCGCTATGCAATCGGATGCTGTGACGAAGCTAGACCTACGGTAGACATAATCTTTCAGACAGATCGCGGCCATTGGTGTAAGGCGACAACGGCCGCGATCTCTCTCGTGTCATAGACTATCGGATGCGCGCCGAAAACTGCAATTGCTCCAATGCTGCGATGCGTTCGCCCGACGAAGCTCTTGCAATAGCGAATGCCATGCCGGCTTTTGCATGGCTCATTGAGCGCTGGATACAGTTGTGCGTAGGGTAAAGCTCTGCAAGATTATTGTCATCCATCGGTTGGCATACCTGCCTCACGGCAAATTTTACCCGGGACGTCAGCCGTGCAACGCCGGCTTCGTTGCGCAGATTCAGGTCAGCGTAGCTAACGGTAACGGTGCGAAGGTCTGGATCAACTCGACGACTGAAATAGTGAGTACTGGGTGACCGGTCTTTTGCTTGGGCCGGCAGGAGTGGCAGCAACGCGACTACGGCAATAATTGCCAGCGTGATTGTGGATCGAGCCATGACTTGATGTTCCTCTCTTATATCGTTGATATAGCGCGCGTCAGGCACAGTTGACCGACGAGGCAGGCTCTCAGGTACAATGTCGATATCGTTACACGACCCATCCGGTTGGCTCGGCTCAGTCGAAATTATTCAACGACGAAAACCGCACACATCGATATCTTCGTGTTATTCCATCTGTCGCGACCGCTGTGATGCAGGTGGCAGACGATGACGCTGCATCGGACGATGCCCGATCCCGTTATAGGACAAATGCGACATTTTTCTCGCCGTGAGGAAAAGTTTTACAGAACGAAGAACCGTTGATGCCGCGAACCACGAGCGAACCGTGACTAAATTCCGGTGATAACGGGAGGTTATACCGACCTTTTATGAAGCTGACTCACGGGGGGATTCCCAAACCGGCAAAAGTCTGAATCTATGGCTGCCTTTAGGAGGGCATAACCATGGGTGCAGCGATCGGATTGCGGAACGTGCCGCGCGACAACTACGATGAGCGCTCGTGTT
>JAYVVA010000241.1:0-2606 GCA_043787435.1 Sphingomonadales bacterium
GCAGTGGCTGTAGCGCACACGCCGTTGGGATGGCCTATTACGTGGATTGGTGCAGCGTTGGGGGCACTTATTTCTAGCTGGCGCCTGCCGGGTGCGCGGCTGATCGCCCCGCTCGCGCTGTCCTCAGTCCTGTACGGGTGTACGTACGCCGTATTTGGTGTCGCATCTGAGCTCCGCTATCATCTGTGGACTGAGCTTGCGGCTTTGATTGCTGTTGTCCTTGTGGTTGCGGACCCCGAAATTCGCGCGCGCGGTCGGCTTGTCAAAGCCATGCCGACGCTTGCGCTCGCCGTGGTGACCGGTGCTATCTGTCGTGTCGTTACCAGCTGACAGTTGGAAGCTACGCCGATTAAGTCCGGTCGATATGTGCTGCGCGCGCTGTAGTCCCTGTAGAACGGAGCCCTTGCAGACGACTGCGTTTGCGGCCAACTTCATTTCAAGCGAACTAGGGTCGAGTTGTGCAGGATCGTATCGCAGATGCTGACGTCAGGATGATCACGCGGCGATCGTTTGTTGCCGGGGCCGTTTCTTGCGCTGTTACACCCGCTTTTGCAATGACTTACCCCAGACGCGGCACCTTGCATTTGAAGCCCGATCGCGAACAGATGATCACCGTGCCCGGTGGACGCATCTACGTTCGAATTAACGGGAATCTGGATGGGGTAAAGCCGCCGATCGTCTTCATTCACGGCGGGCCGGGCAGTTCGCACTGGTATTTCTTGAACGCAACATCGCTCGCCGACGAACGTGCGGTCATCCTTTACGATCAGCTCGACAGTGGTCGATCCGACCATCCCGGTAACCCGGCGAACTGGACAGTTTCTCGGTTCGTGTCGGAGCTCGAGGCTATGCGAACGGTGCTCGGGATCAAACGATGGCATGCACTTGGGGCGAGTTGGGGAAGTACAGTTGGTCTCGAATATGCGGTCCAATATCCACGCGTGGTCGCAAGTGTCATCCTGCAGTCTCCCCTCATATCAACCCCGATCTGGCTGCGTGATGCTCGGCTGTTGAAAGATACGATGCCGCCGAACGAGCGACAATTACTGTATGCCTGCGATACACCAGGTGTATTGCCCAAGGCCCGGTGCGACGCGGCAACCGATGCCTTTTACGCGCGATATGTGCAACGTGCTGATGCACCGCCCGCCATTGCTGCATACAAGGCGTCACTGCCGCGCAGCTTCAGCCCCGACGTTTATGAGTATATGTGGGGTCGCGCCGAATTCACGGCGACGGGCACGCTCAAAGATTATGACGGTACGCCGCTTTTAAAGCGTCTTGATGGGCGACGGACCTTGTTTGTGGCGGGAGAATTTGACGAAGCCATACCAACCACCATTGAAGCCTTCGCGCGTTCAGTGCCGGGAGCTACCTTTCGGCAAATACCAAGTGCCGCGCATACAGTAATGATCGATAACCCGGCAACCTATCTATCGGTCCTGCGGCCCTGGCTCGATGAGCACGACCCAACGTAAAAGCTCAAATATGCAAGCGATGTTGGTGTCTTCGCGCGAGCTCGCCGGTTTGGAGACCGGCACATCGGGTTCATGGGTTAACAACCCGCAAAGCCGACCAGGTCGTGTCGTATAATCGCCTGTCGCGGCAACAGCGCGTCGACCAACGCGTGTTGCAACACAGAGAGTGCCGTCGTTTGATCTGATCAAGCATGCGATCATGCCGGCGGCAGCTGATCCATCTGAATTGCCAAATTGAAATCACGCTGTGGATCAGGTTTTCGAGTTGAGGAGCTTGCTGATCGCGCCGGCAATCGTCGGGTGGTATCCTCGCCGTGAGGTTTCGAACATCTGTCGCGCGATTGGCATGCCCCAGTCGCCCTGTGCTTTTAGAGCTCGGTAAACGGGAAGGATGAGCAGCCCGCGACCCACGCTCGGCAGAAATTGCTCGATCGACGGGATCGCCGGTTCGTAACGGTTGGCGATCGCGAGCGTGAGCCATGCCGAGCGGACATAGGCGTTGGCGGACGCAGATAGGCCGAGCGTACGGTCGAGTTCGTCAAGTCGAGCCACCGATTGCGTCCGAGCCAGTCCATTTAGAAAGCGAAGCCATTCCTGCGTGGACCAGTGAGATGTAAGAACGGAGCTGACAGGCGCGCCGGCTCCGATCGCAGCAAGGGTAAGATCAATCTTGGCAAGTGTCGAGGACCGCACATGCACGGCGTTCGTCGGCAAACCAGTTCCATAAACCCAATTGTCCAAATCTAGCGCGGCTTCGAGCGTCTGGTCTCCCTTGATCAGATTGGCACGCAGATCGGCCAGAAAGCCGGCACTGGTCTGCGGCTGAAATGCATGGCGGTCGAAGTAGGATTTCAGATACGTATCCCAGCTTGCTCGACCTACGGCATGCTCGATTGTCCGTAAGAAGGTCGAGCCTTTGTTATAATCAAGCTCCCCGTAAACGCCTTCTGGATTACCGTGCAACCGCGTCGCGGCGGGGTTTGGAGCGCCCTTGAGATCACGTTGCAGGTTGTCCCAGACAAGGTCCGCCAGCATCGCCGCGCGTTCCTTTCCATAAAGCGCCTCGTCGATGCGATTCTCAAAATAGGTCGTAAATCCTTCGTTCAGCCATGTGTCCGACCAAGTCGC
>JAYVVA010000242.1:0-12456 GCA_043787435.1 Sphingomonadales bacterium
CTCAATCGCGCTGTCCGAAAAACGCCGCGGACGACCAGACCTGCCACACGGCTCCGAGAGCCAGTCCATCTCCGGATCAAACCATACCTCCAGCGACCCACGCCGCTTCAGAGCCGCATTATATTCGGTCCAGTTCGTCGTGCGATATTTTGGGGTAGCAGGTTTGGCCATCACCCGCATCTGTCCTGCTCGATTCGCTCAGGGAATCCCCAGCCTCAGTTTTGCAACAAAGCCCCCTCGCGCACTGAAATATATGTATCTTTTAGAGACACGTCGAGGCCGATACATTATTTTACGGTTTTCTCCCGTTTGGTGCTGGGCCCGATGTCAATTGTGAGCCCGTATTTCATCCTATCGGGGGGCAACCGCCCTTCCAACGCATCGCAATAGCGCCGGCGTTACTGACCCCGCGATTACCCTTTGTCTGACGAAGCCGCCGTCCGGGATTGGTGAGTAACGGATTCCAAGCTCAGGGCTTGGTGACCAGCCCGTTCCACGCGTCCCCATCCTGCACTTCCGCCCGACCCGTCGATCTATTGAACGCGCACAGCAGGCGCTTCATTCGACCGCCCTTGTCGGTGCCGCGAATCATCCGCAATTCGGTCGCGATCTCATCTGAGTAGCTAATTGTTTTTGCGAGGAGCACCGGCCGTTTAAGGCCTGATATGGCGATACATGCCCGGGCAACGCGGGTATTCATCTGATTCCACGCCGCCGGAGTCGACGCCGTCGCGGCGCTTGCCAAGAACAGCCCTGCTATCATTATCAGCCATCTCATCCGGCTGCTCCCTAAATTTGACCGCAATTGCTCGGTGCAATGCCGCCGGCAAAGCGCCCATCGACCCAGTCGAGCGTTACATCCTTACTGTCGGCTGCACTCGTTTCGTGGCCCTTGCCGCGAATATTGACGAACTGGACCTTGCCCCCGGCGCGGCATAGCTGTCGCGCAAACTCACGCGTTACCGCCGGTCCGACAAATACGTCATTAGGATTTTGGGCGATAAGGAAAGGGACGCCGTAGGACACCGCCGCTGGACTATTGGTACGCGCTATCCGCGCCCATGGCTGCAGCGTTCCAAGATTAACATTACGTAGATCGCGCCTAAGCACCAGCACGCCGAGCATAGTCCCAAGCTTCGGCTTGGCCCCCAATTTCACGCAATTGTTGCGCGCTAGCTTGGTGATAACCTGCTGGGTCGAAAATTTGCCAAGCGTTGCCAGCGAGGCCCCGAAATGGTGCGACCAGCTGTATGCCGTGAAAGCTGTCAGGAACGCGCGCACGGAAGGATCGCTTCCAGCCGTGAGGTTTTGTGCCAGATCCGTCGGCGGCGCGGCAGCTGCGACCCCGACAAGCCTTAGTTCGGGCGCATAAGAGCGCGCCATTTGCCCTGCCCACAGTGCAGCGTGCCCGCCTTGCGATTCTCCCCAGACAGCAAAGTCCTTGCCGGCGCCCGCGCCCGGAATAGCACGAGCGGCACGAACAGCATCGAGCACCGATCGGCCAGTACTGATACCGGCAAGATAGCCGTGTGACCCTGCGCTGCCGAGTCCCGGATAATCGGGCGCAACAACGACATACCCGCGGCGAATGGCGTCGCTCAGACCCGGAGTTGAGGCAAAAAACTCGGCGGGCGACGCCGCGCATTGGCTGGTGACGCCCCACGTTCCATGCGCCCAAGCCAGCATATTGCGCGGTTGGGGAGGAAGCGCCTCACGCGGTGCAACCACGAAACCCGACACTGCGAGCGGTCGCGCCTGCTCATCCTCGGTCCAATAGTGAATGCGCCAAGCCTGTGAACCCGCGGGGGTTTGAACAACTGGGCTTGAATCGATCAAGGTTCCCGCACGCTGCGCATCCGCCATTGTGGGCTGCAGTGCGAGGAGCAAAACAAGGGTACCGATCCGCATGAAATTTCTCCCCATGAAGTAGTTTTTTGCATGACCGCTCGGTCTGACACAAGCCTGATTCTGGCCGTCGCGGCTCCCGAGGCCAATGACGCCATGCTTTTCGTCGGCTGCGTTACCTTGCGCTCTTTGCGCTCCTTGCCTCGCGCTGATGAACTCCCGATTTTTCGCGCTGTTCTGCTGGCAACGCAGGACAATTCTATGATGTTGCTGCGTCCTACGGCTTTGATCGAGGCCAATCAGTCGTGGGTCGTACGATTAGAGCGGTTTTCGGCCGATCTGAGTCGCATGCGCCCAGATCGTGTCCCATTGCGTGGTGTAACTCCGTGCGGGGTGCCACTGGGATCTCCAGCTAACCGGAGTTGGTCATGACCCGGGGACAGCCGAGAGCATGACGATGGGATTGTCGCTTAACGGTGCCATGGTTTCAAGGGTCATGTAGCGCGCCCTCTGGACGGACCATTCATCGTTTTGTTCCATGAGGATGGCGCCGATCAGCCGGGTAATGGCGGCTTCATTGGGGAAGATGCCGACGACATTGGTGCGGCGCTTGATTTCGCCGTTGAGCCGTTCGATCGGGTTATTGCTGTAGACCTTTGCGCGGTGCTCCTTGGGGAAGGTCATGTAGGCCAGGACATCGGTTTCGGCATCGTCCATCAGCGTTGCCAGCTTTGGGACCTTCGCCCTGACCTGGTCAGCGACCGAGCGCCACTGCTGGCCGGCTGCTTCAGGGGTTTCCTGGGCAAAGGCGGTTGCAATGAAGGCGGAGACGACCCGCCGTCCGCTCTTGCCGGCATGAGCGAGCGCATTGCGCATGAAGTGAACGCGGCAGCGCTGCCAGCTGGCGCACAGCAGTTTGGAGACGGCCGCCCTGATACCTTCATGCGCATCGGAGATCACCAGCTTCAGGCCGCGCAAGCCTAGGCGAGTGAGCTTGCGCACGAACTCGGTCCAGAAAGCCTCAGCTTCCGACGCGCCGACAGCCATGCCGAGCACCTCGCGCTTGCCGTCGGCGTTGACGCCGATCGCGATCGTGACGTTAACCGAAACGATTCGGCCGGCTTGCCGGACTTTGACATAAATGGCGTCGATCCACAGATACGGCCAGTCGCCCTCAATGGAGCGATCAAGGAACGCATGGACGCGCTCGTCGATCTCATCGCAAAAGGCAGCTGGGCACCCCCATTAATCTACCACTAGCCGTGGGCCGGGTTCGAAGACCCGGAACATTTCCGAGTCAGAATAGGAACGAAACAGAATCATACCATCGGTAAACGGGACAGCAGGCATCGATCATGAGGTTAATGGGGATGCCCAGCTTACCTGCTTTCGGAGATGCCGCTCATCCCCAGCGCCTTGATGAGATTGTCGATCGAGCACGTCGATATCGCCTCGATGTAACGTAGACTGGGGACTAGGACGCAGCTCTTGCCTTCATGAAGAAGGCGCGCAAGCGCCACGGATCGCACGCGGCCATCGTCACTGACGGCATTAGATTCTATCGTGCAGCCAGGGACAAACTGGACAATCGCGAGAAGCAGGTGATCGGCCGCCACATCCACAACCGGGCCGAAAACAGCCATTTATCCTTCCGACGAAGGGAGCGGGCAATGCTCCGATTCCGACGGATGAAGACTCTACAGAAGTTCGCCTCGGTCCATGCCAATGCCAACGACTTCTCAGCCCAACGCTATCTCGTCAGCCGCCAGGAATACAAGCTTCGCTGCTCAGCCGCCCTGGCCGAGCGGAAAGCGCTCGCGGCCTGAACCACGACAGGCCAGCCAAAATCGCGGCTGCCAGAGACGAGTTCTCATCCGACTGACGGCACCCGATCAGTGCTTAGTGCGTGCCGAAAGCCGATGCTTGACGATTAATGCTAGCGGTACTGTAAAGACAATGTGAGACATAAAGCCGCCTATGACAACGACGGGGTCGGTGTAGTCGGGGTGACTGTCCGACACCAGCGCTATTGCTACATGCATAACAATCCAAGCCACGACTGCGTAACCCAATGCGACGAGTGTCGCCTCGATTTGTCGGCGTTGGAAATAAGGCCAAATAAGCGCAAAGAGCACACCCCATAGCGCAGAGAACGTAAAGTGCATGACGGTACCAAGGACATATGCCCATGGCCCAAACGACGTTTGCGTTGCTTTGCCAAACACAAGGCCGACAGCGTTTGAAGGAATACTTGCCATCGGAAGCAAATGTTGGATACCGACCCACACAATCGCCTCGTAGATCCAGATGACTACTCCGCCGGTCAAGCCGGCCATAATTCCTGTCTTTAGCCGCCCGTTTGATCCGTTATTTGACGAAACCGCCCCCGATGCGGACGATAGGGAAGTGATCATTCAATTTCTCCTTGCGATCATATTGAGCGATAGCGACGTAGTTGCCATCGCTCACGCGATTCTTCAAAACTTGAATGCAAGCGTGCCACCGATATACGTGTCAAAGTCGCGCGGGATTGCCTGCGCCATGGCGCCCGCGCCACCAACCGACCCCGAAATGCGCCGCAAGCTTGCGACGTATTGCTGGTCAAACAGGTTTTTGACGTAGAGCGTAGAGCGTAGAGCGTAGAGCGATACCGGTCTGAGCTGCTGCCGGTCCCATGGACACCGAGTTAGGCTACATTGGGCTGCTTCTCGAAGTCCATGGAGCTGAGATAGCCCAAGGTCGAGTGCCTGCGTGTGGGATTGTAGAAGCGCTCGATGTAATCGAACACGTCCTGTTTTGCGTGGTTGCGCGTGCGGTAGGTTTTGCGCGCGATCCGTTCGGTCTTCAGCGAGGAGAAGAAGCTCTCCATCGCAGCGTTGTCCCAGACGTTGCCGTAGCGGCTCATCGAGCATGTTACCCCGTTGTCGGCCATCAGTCGCTGGAACTGCTCGCTGGTATATTGGCTGCCCTGGTCCGGGTGGTGCAGCAGCGCATCGGGTTTGCCACGCCGCCAGATCGGGGACTATCAGGAATTTCGTGTGCGGGCGGGCGTTTGAACATTACGCCGCGAATGTTGATGTTCACGCTAGACGTGTCGCGTCCGATGTTCACCCTCGGAGCGATGTTCTGAAGGTCGGCGACACCGGTGACGCCAAGCCTGCGCATGTCACCGCCCTTGAAGACCGAAATCGCTGCCGGAACCGTCGAAACAACATCGTTCCGCTTGAGCGCAATAACAACGACTTCAGATTCTTCGGTTTCAGTGGGTGCGCTTGTTTGCGCGTGCGCTAAAGTAGTAAAAAAAACGTGGTCGCAAACAGTGCTACCTAGAAAGTATTCAAAATCCGTTCCTCGGATCGAGCACGCCTTGACCGGACCTCGTATTGTCTCCTTGCTACACTTACGGTACGCCAGCTGCCATGCAGGAAAATGAAGTTGTCATGGACAAAACAACGCGGGCAACGCGGTTTGTGGGACGGCGTACTGCCGTATCTGTGCCGCGCTACTATCTTTACGGCGACGAACAGGCGGCGGGAGACTGGTTCGTGAATGTGGAGCCACTCGAAAAGCGATGCAGTGAACTTGGGTGGGTAATCGAGCCGCACGCTCACCCAAAATTCGTGCAGATAATGCTTGTTCTGGTCGGCGAGGGTTCCTTGGTCGTCGAAGGCGAGAGCTACGCGTTTCAGGCGCCGGCACTGCTTGTCGTTCCCACCCATTCCATACACGGTATCCGCTACCGCGAGGCATCGTCCGGCTGGGTCGTCACTGTGGCCGACACCTATTTGGTCAGGCTTGCCGAGCGGGCGTTTGAGTTGACGGGCATATGGTCGGTGCCAAGCGCCGTTTCGCGCCCCGAAGACGGCGGCTGGGCGGTTTCGGCGGACGCGGCTTTGCGGGCGCTTGATTGTGAACTTGACGACGGTGCACCGGGCGGAGTCATCGCTGCCGAAGCATTGTTGACGACCTTCCTCGTTACGGTGTTGCGCCAATTCTCAGCGGCTGGTGAACTTATTAAAACAATTTTGCCAAGCGGACCGACTCAGCTCGTCACGCGCTTTCAAGCACTCGTCGAACAGCATTACCGCGAAAACTGGGACATTTCTTCCTATGCTGCCGCACTTGCCGTGTCAGTTGCTCAGCTGCGCGGGGCGTCCCTCACCGTGACCGGACAGACTCCGCTCAAATTGATCCACGAACGCATACTGATCGAAGCGAAACGGAGCCTCGTCTATTCGGGTCTTAGCGTCGCGCAAATCGCCTACCAGATCGGATTCGAGGACCCTGCCTATTTCTCACGCTTTTTTGCACGCCACGCTGGTGAGCCACCCGCGCAATACCGGGCGAAGCGCACCTTTGACAGCGTGGTCGGTTAAGCAGCAATGCCGATGGTGCTGTCAGTCGTCTAATCGTAGCCCAGTCAAGGGGGGAGTAAGCGCATTTCTTTGATTTACGATTTGGTAATCGAAGTGATGAGCGGTTGGGTGAGCGGCTTAAGTTTCGGTCACACCGGTCATGGTCGTTTGTCGGGAACATGGTCGCCTGCGCGGGTTTTACCGCGTTCCTCGACGACGGCCGTATCTGTCTCAACGACAACGCCGCCGAACGTGCGCTGCGCGCCACCGCCCTTGGAAGAAGGGCCTGGCTCTTTGTCGGCTCCGATCAGGGCGGCGAGCACGCAGCGGTCACGTACCCGCTCACTGCGTCAGCAAAGTTGAACGACGTCGACCCGCTGGCCTCGCTCACCGATGTGTTCACGCATTGCCGACATCCCTCAGAACCGGCTCCACGAACTGCTGCCATGGCACTGGAAATAACTGCGTGAACCGCCGGCAATCGGCCTGGCCGCCCGATGCAGCGCAACAAGATCTACGCCGTTAAAACCCTCGCGGTCGCTGCTCGCGCACTCGGCGAAGATAAAGACCGGCGCCATGAAGTCGCCTCAGAAATCGAGATCGAGGACGGCGTAATCCGGGTCCATGGCATCGACGGCGAAAGCGTTATCGCCTTCTCAGACGACGGCATTGAAGGTTTGCGCTACTGTATCCGGGAAAACCGCGAAAACGAAAAACTGTTCGGCCCGCGGTCACTACCGTAGGCTTACTGTTAGCAAGCCATTGGCCCGTCACGAAGAACTGACAGAGTCCTCAGCGAACTTCAGGTTAGCGTTTGCCTTACCGCACCGCGGAGGACGGCACTGCGTCAAACGGGTTGAGTTGGGGAGCAGAAGGCCGGCCCGCCTGGGCCGGCCTTCGCGCTCAAACCAAATGAAATGGCAAATTAGACGCCTAAAAGTCCATGCCGCCCATTCCGCCACCTCCGCCGCCCATCGGCATCGCTGGCTTGTCTTGAGGAAGCTCGGCAATGGCTGCTTCGGTTGTAATAAGCAGCCCGGCGATGGACGCCGCGTCCTGAAGCGCTGCGCGAACGACCTTGGTCGGGTCGATCACGCCGGCCGTAACGAGGTTCTCGTAGACGTCGGTCTGAGCGTTGAAGCCCATGTTCTGATCGTTCCCGTCGACGAGCTTGCCTGCGACTACCGCACCATCGTGACCTGCATTCTCCACGATCTGGCGCAGCGGCGCCTGAAGTGATTTGCGCACAATATCGATGCCGCGGGTCTGGTCGTCATTGGCGCCCTTAAGCCCTTCGATCGCACGTGTTGCATAAAGTAGCGCGGTACCACCTCCGGGGACAATGCCTTCCTCGACCGCAGCGCGGGTCGCGTGGAGCGCGTCGTCGACGCGATCTTTACGCTCCTTGACCTCAACTTCCGTCGAACCGCCGACCTTGATCACTGCAACACCGCCGGCAAGCTTGGCCAGGCGCTCCTGCAGCTTCTCCTTGTCATAGTCCGACGTCGTGTTCTCGATCTGCTGGCGGATCGCTTCCGTCCGCGCCTTGATCGTTTCGTGAGAACCTGCACCATCGACGATGAGCGTGTTGTCCTTGTCGATCGTAACTCGCTTGGCGGTGCCCAGCATCTCAATTGTGACATTCTCGAGCTTGATGCCGAGGTCTTCGGAGATCATCTCGCCCGCGGTGAGGATTGAGATATCTTCTAGCATCGCCTTGCGACGATCGCCGAAGCCGGGAGCCTTAACCGCAGCGACCTTGAGGCCACCACGCAGCTTGTTGACGACGAGTGTGGCCAAGGCCTCGCCCTCGATGTCCTCGGCGATAATCAGCAGCGGACGACCTGACTTCACAACGGCTTCCAGTATCGGCAAGAGAGCCTGGAGGTTTGAAAGCTTCTTCTCGTGGATGAGGATGAAGGGGTCAGAGAGCTCGACCGACATCTTCTCCGGGTTGGTGATGAAGTAGGGCGAGAGATAGCCACGGTCGAATTGCATGCCCTCGACAACATCCAGCTCGAACTCGAGCCCCTTGGCTTCCTCGACGGTGATCACGCCTTCCTTGCCAACCTTTTCCATCGCTTCGGCAATCTTCTCGCCGATGACAGTGTCACCATTGGCCGAGATCGTGCCGACTTGAGCGATCTCCTTATTATCAGCCACGGTCTTCGAACGGGCCTTGAGATCCTCGACCACCTTGGTCACGGCGAGATCGATGCCGCGCTTGAGATCCATCGGGTTTGCTCCAGCCGCAACCGACTTCATGCCCTCGCGAACAATCGCTTGGGCGAGCACAGTCGCCGTGGTGGTGCCGTCACCGGCATGATCATGTGTCTTGGTCGCGACGGCTCTCACCATCTGCGCACCCATGTTCTCGAACTTGTTCTTGAGCTCGATTTCCTTGGCGACCGTGACGCCGTCCTTGGTTATCCGCGGTGCGCCATAGCTCTTGTCGATGACGACGTTGCGGCCCTTCGGTCCCAGCGTCACACGGACAGCATTGGCGATGATGTCTACGCCGCGAGTAATTCCTTCGCGCGCGTCGCGCGAAAACCGGACGTCTTTGCCTGCCATGGTCGTTCTTCCTTAAATGCTCAGAGGGCGAGTGCCCGATATGCTGATCAACTATATTGAGTTCCTGGAATCAGCCGACGATTCCCAGAATGTCGCTTTCCTTCATGATGATCAGGTCTTCGCCGTTGACCTTGACCTCAGTGCCCGACCATTTGCCAAACAAGATCTTGTCGCCGGCCTTGACCTCTAGCGGGTGAATGGTGCCCTGCTCATTGCGGGCGCCGGTGCCGACCGAGACAACTTCGCCCTCTTGCGGCTTTTCCTTGGCCGTATCGGGGATGATGATCCCACCGGCCGTCTTTGCCTCAGCCTCGACGCGACGAACAAGGACACGGTCATGCAAGGGTCTGAATGTCATTTTTTTGGAGCCTCTCAACGGGCAGGTTACAAAACCTCTCGGCGACAGCCCGCGCTCAAAAGATTGGCACTCTCATAGGGTGAGTGCCGACCGCGCTCTGTGCTCATTCTGCATGGGCGTCAAGAGCGCCTATGACCGGGTCCCAACCGTGGTGCGCCCGTGTTGCATACTGACCAACGCGTCCCGCTTGTGAAATCGAACCTGTCGACGACAGATGTTAAGTCTACAGCTCTGCAGAGGGACTCTGGCTAAATAACGTGGCAGATAGGACACGGAACGCTATATTATTGACCGCCAGATCTCCAAAGACCGTTGATCAGCGGCACTTGCCGAATGGCGTCAAATCGCCGCCTGGACCGCGACATCGAAGACCGATTACCATCGTCAAGAGACGTGTTCGCACAAGTCTGACTGCATCGTTAAATCTTGCCCTGGTTACTTTGGGCAATCCGATAAAGCGGGGCCTCACTGGTCATTTGGTCCGGGATTGATCTGAGGCGTAGCCGAGCGATGAGGCGCGGCACCAAGATGTGCGGCACCGTCAAGATCGAGAGGGTTACAAAGCTGGCTACAATCACCTTGTCGCTGGGTAGCCCCACACGCGCCGAAGCGTAAATCAGACTAGCGATTCCAAGCCCCGCGACAGTCAATGTGAGAGCTTCGAGATTAAGGCGGCCGGGGTCATTGCGAAGGCTGCTTTTCGCTGCAGCAAAGTGGATGGGCGAATGTGATATGCAAAAAAAAGCGGCAAATCCTACGACTGGCGGAAGAAAGATCACGCCTAGGAGGATCGCAGCAGTTTCAATCGCTTTGATCTGTCTTCCGTCGCGGCATGCCCCGAAAATACCGACAATTGCCGCCACCAATGCCATCGGTGCTACCATTTTCGCGAAATCGGCCAAAACCGAGGCCGCAGCATCGCCAGTTAGGTGAATGAAGATCTCGCCCATCAATTTCTGATGCAGTAGTGCGGGCAGCGTCACCACTGCCGATGCAGTTGCCAGCGCGAAGAATGGGGGCTGATCGGCAGCCCAGTCTTCCGCAAAATGCAAGCAAGCGATGCCAAGAAAGGCAGCAAGTGCAAGTACCGGCGTCTCGTGCCAGACGACAGACATCAAAGCTGCACAACCGAGGTAAGCAAGAACGGCAGCGAAAACTTGCCACCCGCCCAGTTTTGACCGGTTGCGTATTAGCGCGATGTCCAGACTACCGTGTGGCAGACCGAACACGAGCAACGCTACACATGCAACGCCTGTCGCTTGACCACTTGAAAGGTTGACGACGGAGTGGTCGAGAATAAGTGCCAACCCGATTGCTGTAACTATCCCGACCGATCTAAACAGTGCGGGATCGGGCGAGGCCGTGAGGCCCCACCCGATCCCTGACGTAGACAACGGTGCGACCCGAACCGGCATCCTTACCGGCTCGTGTGAACTGGTGTCCCGTACTCAGCTGCTGATTTACGGACAGCGATAATGTAAATAAAGACTCCAACACCTGCTTTGGCGATGATGTCGGCGATAGTGTAGCCGATCTGCACGCCGGTAGTAACGGTCGCACCACCAAAATTGGTGTAGGGAATCATGTAGACTATGGGATAAAATCCCCACGATGCGAAAGTCAGCAGGCGAGCTTTCTTGACCAGCTCGCGCACGTTAGCTGGTTGCCGCTCGATAGAATCTCCAAAGCCCTTGAACAGCTGGAACATGACATACGCGAATGGTATTGCCGACAGCGTGCCCCAGATTGCGCGGGTCGTGTTGTCGGTTGCGATTTCACCCGGGTAGCCGAGGATCACCATCAAAGCCGCGGCTGAGCCTAACTTGAGCGACTTGGACATGGTTTCGTCCTCTGAGAGCCGCATAACGAGGACAAGTTCGACAAGCAAAAGCGGTACTGTCAGCAACCAATCGACATAGCGATAGGCGTCGTTGAACCTGACGCTGGTCGAGGTCACCACTCCATCGGCGAGAGTATATGCGGCGTTCCAGCTCTCAAAAATACGGAAATAATGGTAGGCCGCGATTGCGCACACCAGCCCGGAGATCGTCAGCGCAGTTTTATAGGCGGGTCCGACTTGAGACCGTCCCAGCCATAGAAACAATGTTGCTGCTGACATGGCAGCAAATGTGAACGAAAAGGCATTGTACACGAGCGAGAACTGCCCGGCAGTTAATTGTGTCATCGGTCACTCCGGTCACATTGAACATCCAGGAAATACCTGGTCGCAGAACCTGTGAGCGATGCTAGCTGTCTGTAGGGAAAAACCGACCAATACCCCCTGCGCGGGGCAACAGCGACACGGAAACGTCCACAAACTGCTCACTATCACCGATATAACCGAAACGTTGATGGCCACTATACGGTCCTTAGGCGGTAGTTAGAGCCCAGCTTCGACGGCAATGCGGATCGCGTCAGCTATGTTCGTCGTCCCGATTTTCTTAAGTAGTAATGAGCGGTGCATTTTCACCGTCTTTTCGCTCAGCGACAATTGCCAAGCAACCTGTTTGGTTCGGCAACCGCCTGCAATTCGTTGTAAAACGTCGCGCTGGCGCGGCGAAAGTGTATTCACGACAGCGACAGCGTGCGCATGTCGGGCGGACAGCGGGCCAACAACATCGCCAGGCAATTCTACCTGGGATCCCACGAAATATTCGAGTCCGCCATCGGTACCGAACACTGGTGCGACTAGAACCGCGTTACGGAACGGCGTACGATCGCGCTTGTAGTTGAGAAGTTCGACCAGTACCGGACGGCGCTCGCGAACTCCGGCGCCGATACGTTCAGTCAACCACGGTTCCGTAGCGGGCCCGGCAAGAAATTTACAGTTTCGCCCAATAATCTCGTCTGTGGGATATCCGGTGAGATTACAGAAAGCATCATTAACGGCCACTATGGGATTTGCCGGCAAGCGCGGATTGCTGATTACTGCCGCGAAGGGGCTGACACGAATAGACGCGAGCAAGCTTTGGCCATCGGGGTCGAGGCAGTAGTCACCTAGGGTTGCCATAGCGAGTGTCTTACGCCCTACTACCGGCGAGGCCAAGCTCAGGCTCTGTACATGCAACCTGACAACGTGAGCGACCCGCAGTCGCGCAGCTAGTATCAGCCACAAAGTCTCTGTCAGAGGGATGTGGCGGGCCGGGCAGGGTGCTGGTAGTTTGCAGGGATGAGCTGCGGATTGAGGGCGAGGCCCGCCAGCCCGTTTCGTTATTTCCATTCGTGACCTGAGCTGATCCGCGAAGTGGTGATGCTGTATGTGAGCTTTCCGCTGTCGTTGCGGAACGTGGAAGATCTGCTTTTTGAGCGCGGCTACGATCTTTG
>JAYVVA010000243.1:0-14344 GCA_043787435.1 Sphingomonadales bacterium
GGGGGAAGCTGCCATGCATGCCGAAATACTTCAGCCGATCGCTCTGCTTGTCGCCTGGTCGATGGTCATGTGGGTTTGGCTGTACGCAACGCGCATCCCTGCAATGCAACGGGCAAATATTGACGCCAAGAACATGATAGGCGGCAACGGTGCCGACCTAAAAGCTGTCCTGCCCCCCGTGGTCCAGTGGAAAGCCGACAATTATAACCACCTCATGGAACAGCCGACCGTGTTCTACGCGGCGGCGTTTACGCTGGCGCTGCTCGGGATGGGGAACGGGTTCAACGCGACATTGGCATGGGTCTATGTCGGCTTTCGCATCGTCCACAGTCTTGTTCAGGTTTTGGTCAATCGAGTTGTCGTCCGGTTCGCGTTGCATTTTCTGGGCACAATCCCGCTCATCATGTTGGCAACGCATGCTCTTTTCACGGCATTCGGTTCTCACACCTTCGGCATAGCGCACTGACGCACAGCCCAATTCTCGCTCCCATGGTCGCTCTCGTGCTGTGGACGTTTGTCATGCTCGGCTGGATGGCTGCGACGCGGCTGCCTGCAATCGCGAAAACCCGATTGCCCAAAGACGCCGGTGAACGCACGGCTGACCTGGCGAGAATGTTGCCAAAACAAATCCAGTGGAAGGCAGATAACTACAACCATTTGATGGAGCAGCCGACGCTATTCTACGCGCTGGCGGGCGTGATGGCTCTGGCTGGCGCGGGAACCGGGTTCAATCTTCTCATCGCGTGGATCTACGTCGCGTCGAGGGTTGTCCACAGCTTGGTGCATGCGACGACGAATGTTGTACTCGTCCGCTTCTCGATTTTTGCGATCGGCAGCCTGTCGTTGCTGGTGATGGCAGTCCGTGCTGCGTTGATCGTTTTCTAGCGTCGAAAGCTCGCAGCGATCTCGACGTGGGTAGACCAGCGGAACTGACCGACGGGCACGACACGCTCAAGCCTGTAGCCACCGTCTATGAGGATGCGAGCATCGCGCGCAAAAGTCGCCGGGTTGCACGAGACGTAGGCAATCCGCGGCACACTCGACGTAGAGAGTTCGGCGACCTGCTCACGGGCTCCTGCGCGGGGGGGGTCAAGAACGATCGCCTCGACTTGGTTTAGCTCGGCGACGGTTAGTGGTCGCCGGAACAAGTCGCGATGTTCAACAGAAACACAGCGCGTCGCCGAAAGCGCGAGCGCGGCGTCCCGACTGCCTTCTACGGCTTTGACGCGGCCGTTCAAAGACAGGGCAAACGTGCCAAGGCCGGCAAAAAGATCCAACGTGGTGGACGCATGGCCGACCGTTTCGCGTACTGCCTGAATCAGGGCAGCCTCGCCATCCGCGGTTGCCTGCAGAAAAGCTCCATCAGGGAATGCAACCGGCACACCGCCCAAGGTGATTGTCGGCGTTTGCGGAGACCAACGCGGTGATGGACCAAACCCTTCGTCGAGTGACAGCCTTGCGAGCCTGTGCGTTTGGGCGAAGACATTGAGCGCTTCGATGGCAGGCATACCGTCGAGCTCGAAACCGGCAAGCAGCACGTCGATTCCCTGATCCACGCGCGTGAGCGTGACCGTCGCCCGTCTCCGTTCGGGCATCACGACCGCCAGCAGCCGTCGCAGCGGTGCGAGCAGCGCGACGAGTCCGGGCAACAGCACATGGCACTCACGCACATCGACGATGGCGTGGCTCGCGCTCTCGTTAAAGCCGAGGAGCACCTGCCCGCCGCGCCGTTCTGCTCGAAGCGTGGCACGCCGGCGTGTCTTAGGCGCAGAGAGATGGACTTGGGCAAAAGCGGGAGCATCCACACGATGTTCGGCAAGTGCACGCGTGATGCGGTCGGTAACAAAACCAGCATAGCTCGTATCGTCAATATGTTGGAGCTGGCAGCCGCCACACACGCCATAGTGACCGCAGGGTGGAATGGCACGGTGCACACCGGGAATGACGGAGCCGTCGGCCTCGATGATGTCGCCGGGCGCCGTTCCCTTGAGGAAATGCCCAGCGTCGGTGACGCCGTCCCCTCGTGCTGCGAGTCGAAGGACGGTTTCGCTCACGCGAGCGTCAATGCGACCGCCGCGGGAATGTGCGCGCAAAGGTCATCGGCGACGAACGCGGCACCGGCCTGCCGTGCGGCCTCACCGTGAAGCCAGACCGCCGCGCACGCTGCCGTGTGTGGATCGAGACCGCGGCCAAGCATCGCGGTCACAATCCCTGCAAGAACATCGCCCGTCCCTGCCGTCGCCAGCCACGGCGATGCGGTGGGCGCAAGCGTCACGCGTCCGTCAGGAGAGGCAATGACGGTGTCGCTCCCCTTCAACAAGATTGTCGCCCCTGACCGCCTCGCAGCGATCCGCGCACGCTCGATCTTGCTTCCCTCAATCGCGCCGAAAAGCCGTCCGAATTCTCCTTCGTGCGGCGTTAGAATGGTGGCTACGGGTCGCTGAATATCTTCCGGCGTCAGCATCGCGAGTGCTCCGGCGTCGAGCACCAGCGGCACCGCCGATGCTAACGCTGCTTCGACCTTGACGCGGTTGTTCGACCCATCGGTAAGGCCGGGTCCGATGAGGATCGCCCGCAAGTTCGGATTGGCCATCGTCGCGCTGAATCCGCGCCGGACAACCGCGGCCGGCGCGTCAGCGTCTCCGCACAACACCGTATAGCCAGCCAAATGTGACGCTGCGCGAACAGCAAGCGTCGCTGCGCCCGACATCGGTCCTGCGATGACTGCGACCATACCACGCGAATATTTATGATCGCCCGGCGCAGGAACATTCAGCTGAGCGCGCGACAGGACATGGACTTCGCTGCTTGCGGCCATGCCGATGTCAGCAACAAGAACACGACCGCAAAGCCGGGCGGCAGGTTGCAGCAGGTGTGCAGGCTTCGCGGCGCCAAAAGCGAGCGTAATGTTGGCTGCGACGGCTCCGAGATCGCTCCCGTCGTCAGTCCCGACGCCGCTGGGTAGGTCGGCAGCGATGATGATACGGGCGCAGGCTGCAAGGCGCACCAGAATAGCGCGCAACTCATTATCCAAAGGTCTGGTCAGACCTGTGCCGAACAAGGCGTCCACCATCACCGGCGCTCCGGCTGCCAGGCCGATAGGCAACACCTCGCCAGTCCAGCGCCTTCGGGCGGCCTTGGCGAGTTCTGTTTTCGGATCATCCAGAGCTGCGACCGTGATCGGCATGCCGCGTTCGGCAAGCAATCTCGCAGCGACATAGCCGTCCCCGCCGTTGTTGCCGTGGCCACACAGGATCAGCGCCGGCGAGCCACTGCCAAAGCGCACTATTGTTTCGGCGAGGGCCCGCCCGGCATTCTCCATCAAAACATTGAGTGCAACGCCGCAGGCCAGTTCGGCCGCCGGCATATCGGCGGCGTTCAGTACGGGACCGCTGAGCGGTTTCACTTGCGCGGCGGCAGGCGGAAGCGGTCGCTGCCCAAGGTGAGTTCGAAGCGTCCGTCGGGAAGGACCTGTCCTCCTGCCACATCGCTGCCATCGGCGGCCGAGATCGTGCCGTCTGCGGCAACGTCGATCCGCCGGAACCCGCCGCCTTCGTCGCGAAGGACAAACCCGGGCCCTTCTCTCTTTTCAAGGACGCAGGCTCTCACGAAGTCGCTACCACCACCGAGTGCGCATTCGATCCGATCATCGAGTGCCACAACGGCAACCTTGTCGTCGACCTTCGATCCACAGGCGGAGCCGGTCAGCGCAAGACACAGGCTAAATGTCCGCAAAAACATGCGTTTCGGCTTTGGCGCCAGGGTGGGTCACTGCGCCTTGCCAGGCAGGGCCGACGTTTCTTGCATAGCGCCACAAAGCACCGGACTGATAGTCGTTTGTGCGGGCATGCCAGCGGGATTTTCGATCGGCGAGAACCTGCGCATCCACAAGCAGATTAATCATTCCGATTTCAGCATCGATCTCAATGATGTCGCCATCCTCAACCAAGGCGATTGGCCCGCCATCGGCAGCTTCCGGCCCGACATGACCGATGCAGAAGCCACGTGTTGCGCCCGAGAAGCGCCCATCGGTAACAAGTGCGACGCTTTCGCCCATTCCAAGCCCGTAGAGCGCCGCCGTCGTCGATAACATCTCGCGCATGCCGGGCCCCCCCTTGGGACCTTCGTAGCGGATCACGATGACTTGTCCGTCGCGGATCGAACGCGCCTCTACTGCCGTGAAGCACTCCTCCTCGCAGTCGAATACGCGCGCCGGGCCGATAAACTTAAGACTGTGCAATCCGGCGACCTTTACGATGGCGCCGTCGGGTGCAAGGCTCCCGCGCAGGCCGACGACGCCCCCGGTCGGGGAAATCGGTGCCGTCGCGGGGTAAATAACCTTCTGGTCGGGGTTCCAGATCACGTGATCGATGTTTTCGCCCAGCGTCCGGCCCGTAACAGTCATGCAGTTGCCGAGCAGTAAGCCGGCATCGAGCATCGTTTTCATCAACATATAAACGCCCCCAGCATCGTACATGTCGCGCGCGACGAACTGACCGCCGGGCTGGAGGTCGGCGAGATAAGGCGTTGATTTGAAGATCTCGGCGACGTCAAACAGGTCGAATTCAATTCCCGCCTCATTGGCCATCGCAGGGAGATGAAGCGCGGCGTTGGTCGAACCGCCAGTCGCGGCAACAATGCGAGCCGCGTTCTCGAATGCATCTCGGGTACAGATGTCACGCGGACGGATATTGCGGGCGAGCAATTCCATGACCTGCGCGCCGGCAGCATGAGCGATCTGTTCGCGCGAGGTGTAAGGTGCAGGAACCATATTACTGTTCGGCATAGACAATCCGATTGCTTCGCCAACGCACGCCATCGTGTTTGCGGTATATTGGCCACCACAGGCGCCGTGACCGGGACACGCGACGCGTTCCAGCTCGTGGACCTCGCTCAGCGGGCAATCGCCTGCGGCGTATTTGCCAACGATCTCGAACACGTCCTTCACTGTGACGTCGCGATCGTGATAGCGCCCGGGCAGAATCGATCCGCCGTAAACAAAGATCGAGGGCACGTTGAGCCGCAGCATGGCCATCATCATGCCAGGCAAACTCTTGTCACAGCCGGCAAAGCCCACCAGCGCATCATAGCAGTGGCCCCGCACGCTGAGCTCTACCGAATCGGCAATGACCTCACGGCTAACGAGCGAGGATTTCATTCCCTGATGGCCCATCGCGATGCCGTCGGTGACGGTGATCGTATTGAACCGACGCGGCATGCCCCCGCCCGCCTCTACCCCAGCCCGACAGATATTGGCCTGAGCATCAAGCGTGGTGTTACATGGAGCGCTGTCGTTGCCCGCAGAAGCAATCGCGACAAAAGGTCGCGCAATCTCTTCTTCGGTCAGACCCATTGCATAGTAATAAGACCGGTGCGGCGCGCGTTCAGGCCCCACTGACACGTGGCGGCTGGGCAAGCGGGATTTGTCAAAAACGTGGGTCATGTCGCATATGCATTTGCCGCAACCCGCGCGTGAATCAAGGGCAAGTGTCAGGCAACCCGGTTACAGACCTCGGCAATGATCGGCATGAGGCGTGCGCCCCAGTGCTCAACACCGTTATCGCTATCGATCAGGTCCTGGCGCACTTCGATGCCCAGGTAAGGCAAGCCATTGCCTTCGGCATGGCGGTTCATTGTCGCATTCAGCACCTTGCCTGAATACGGTTGCTGATCGCCGGTCACAATCCCTGCTGCTTCCAGCAGCGGTAGCGCGATCCGTGCAGCGCGGTCGTCCTTGTTGTATAAAACGCCGATTTCCCAAGGGCGAATTTCGTCGGGTCGGGTTGCCAACCGGGGGGTAAAGCTATGCAAAGACAGCAGCATCAGTGGCTGCATCAACGTTATCTGCTGGGCCAGTTCATCGTGATAAGGTTTCCAATAATTGAGAATCCGATCGCTGGTGTCGCCTGTGTTGCCGGGAATGTCGTAGCCGTCGCTCGATCGCGGGACGAGGCCGGGATCGCCGGGGTCGCGGTTCAGATCAATCACTAGTCGCGAGACATTCCCGAGGAAAGCCGGTGCATGGAGCACATGAGCCAGCGAAGCGACGCCGATGTCCCAACCGATGTGCGTACTGAGCAGAGAGCGTTCAATGCCGAGATCGATTTCAGGCGGCACCCGGTTCGACGCGTGATCAGCGACAACCAGCACATTGCCGAGCCGCGCCTCGCCGATAATATGCCAGCCATCGCTCATCGCAGTCTCGATTCCATTGTCCAATAGCCGGGGAAAGCCTCTCTAATCTGATTAACGGCGTTCGTGCACGCCGCTTCAGTCGGCAACAAAGCCATGCAGGTTGCACCGGAACCGGACATGCGGGCAATCGTGACGTCATGGTGGCAGCTGAGCCACTCGATCAGCGCCGAGATCTGCGGGACAAGCGCACTGGCGGGGGCCTCCAAATCGTTGCGACCAGACACCCAGTCGCCTAGCGGACCACGGTCGATCCGGTCCCAGGCGCCGAAGACCGCGGCAGTCGAGAGCGGAATGCATGGGTTGACCAACAGGATGGGCGTTCCCGCCACCGACGCGACGGGCGACAGGGCCTCGCCCGCGCCCTCGCCGCGCATTGTTTGGGAGAGGACACAAGCGGGGACGTCGGCGCCAAGAGCCCGCTGCGCGTCAAGCGAAGGCAGTGGCTTTCCGGATAGGCGCGCCAAGACCCTCAGTGTCGCGGCCGCATCGGCCGAACCGCCCCCTATTCCGCTGGCGACGGGCATGTTCTTGGTGAGATGCAGCCGCGCGCTCACTCCGATCGCTGCGGCAGCGCGCAAGATCAGATTATCTGTCGTTGAAAGGCATTTAGCAAACGGCCCGTCGATCGTCAGCGTGAGCGTGCTCGCCAGCTCTGCAGTGACGACATCCCCGTCTTTGCAAAACGCAAAGACCGTCTCCAGATCGTGATAGCCGTCATCGCGCCGCCGCCGCACATGCAGCGCCAGATTGACCTTGGCATAGGCCGTTTCGTGCAGCGTCAACGCAGACCCCGGTCAATTTTCTCGTCGAGCCGGGTCACGGCTGCTTCTGCCGCGCCGATCCGGGCAGCGCTCCACGCATAGCGGGCATCAATATGGCGTCCTGTCGCCCAGTAGGCGTCGCCCAGATGCTCGGCGATGTCAGGTTCGGCCGGGTCGAGCATGCGGGCCCGTTCGAGAATAAATGTCGCGCGTTGGACGTCGCCCGAGCGGTATTCGGCCCAGCCCAGCGAGTCGACGATGGCTGCATTCTCCGGTTGAAGCTCGTTTGCCCTGCGTAGCAGGGTAAGGGCGCGCGCCACATCCTCCCCGCGCACAACCATGCCGTAGCCGAGTTGATTGAGCAGCCGGGGGTCATCGGGCGACAGTATGCGGGCACGTTCAAGCGCTGGACGTGCGCCGCTCCAGTCGCCGCCGAGATCGAGCGCATTGCCGAGCGCCAACCACAAGTCGGCGCCGGCCTTGTCGTCACCCAAGGCCGAAATCGCGCCGCGATAGTGACCAGCCGCCTCGGCATAGCGGGCATGGCGTGCCGCCAGATCGCCAAGCCGAGCCAAGTCGGCTGCAGACCTTGCTGCGCGGGGTCGCGCCTCGGCATAAGCTTCTTCGAAACGCCCCAGCGCGTCGAGCTGGTCAATCCGCACCGAGGCCGCCGCGTCAGCGTAGAGCGGACTGCGCCGCACTGGATCGGCGAGGGCCAGTGCCTCGAGATGCCGATCCGCAGCATCGAACGATGTTGCCGCAACAAGCGCCACCTGCGGATTGTCGGGGTCTGCAAAGGTCGCAAGTCGCGCAAGCGTAATTGCCGACCTGAACGACCCCTGCGTCGCGAGGTCGCCCGCCACCCGTGCCAGCAGGAAAGCGGTTGCCCGTCCCGGCGTGTCGATAACCACCCGGGTGCGTTTGCCCCGCGAGATCGCCGCGCGTGCCGCGATAATCGATGGATCGTCGCCAATCAGCAGCGACAGCGCGAGGTCGCGCTGCTTGCGTACGGCCAGACCTGACGCAGCCGCCAGACGAAGCGTGCGGGCTCGAAGGGGGTCAGTTGGCCACAAGCTCCGCACCAAGGTCACGCCGTGCACATATTGTCCCCGGGCAATGGCAAGCAGCGCTTGATTTTCTGCCCCGTACGCACTGGCGTCGACGGTTTCTTCGGTGTCGCTCTGGGTTGCCTCAGCGAGCCAACTGCCTAGCATCGGCACGAGGAACGACAGGCCATCTTGATCGTGCATTTGATCAAGCCGCCTGCGTGCGGTGGTCCAGTCGCCGTCGCGCACCGCCGCGATATAAAGCAACAGACGTGCATCGGGGGGCATGATATCGAGGTGATCAAGCGCTTGTGCCGCGCGCAAGGCAAGCGGGTAATCGCCGCCGTCAACGCCAGCACGATACGCACGAAACGCAACAGTTGTGGCGTCCGACGCCATCGTCAGCGCGGCGTTGTAGCTTGAGACAGCGCCCGCGCTGTCCTTCAATCCGTCCGCGATGCGCGCTCGCGCGTACGTGGCCAGCGCCGAGTTATCGAGGCGCTTGGCGACGACCGGTACGGACACCATCAAAGGCAGCAGCAGTCCCCAGACTTTACATGTTGGGATAGTTCGGTCCACCGCCGCCCTCCGGTACCACCCAGTTGATGTTCTGGGTGGGATCCTTGATGTCGCATGTTTTGCAGTGGACGCAATTCTGCGCGTTGATCTGAAGCTTTGGGTTGTTTTCTTCGCGGCCCACGATTTCGTAAACACCTGCCGGGCAGTACCGTTGCTCGGGATTGTCATAGAGTGGCAAGTTGACCGTGATCGGAACGGCGGCATCTTTCAACCTGAGGTGAACCGGCTGATCTTCCTCGTGATTGGTGTTCGAGAGGAACACCGAGGAAAGCTTGTCAAAGCTCAGCACACCGTCGGGCTTGGGATAAACGATTGGTTTGACCCGATCCTTGCGCCAGAGGCTCTCGTTATCGCGGTGGTGTTTCATCGTGATGGGCAGGCCGATCTTGAACGTCCGCATCCACATATCCGCCCCCGCGAGGAGGGTTCCCAACGTGCCGCCGAATTTGGCAACGGCGGGTTGGGCGTTCTTGACCAGCTTGAGCTCGGTGGCGATCCAGCTCGACCGCACGGCAGGCTCATAGTCGGTCAGCTCGTCGTTCGCCCTTCCGGCAGCGATTGCGGCCGCCGCCGCTTCGGCCGCAAGCATTGCCGACTTCATAGCCGTGTGGCTGCCCTTGATGCGCGGCACGTTGAGAAAGCCGGCACTGCAACCGATCAAGGCGCCCCCTGCAAAGGCGAGTTTAGGAATCGACTGCCACCCGCCCTCGTTGATCGCGCGCGCGCCATACGAAACGCGACGCCCCCCTTCAAGAATCGCCGCGATCTCAGGGTGATGCTTCCAGCGCTGGAATTCCTCAAAGGGAGAAAGATAGGGATTCTTGTAATCCAACGCGACGACAAAGCCGAGCGCGACCTGACCGCCGGCTTGATGGTATAGAAACCCCCCACCCCAGGCATCGCTCAGTGGCCATCCCTGGGTATGGATGACGCGCCCTTCACTGTGCTTTTCAGGTTCAATGTCCCAAAGCTCTTTGAGACCAATTCCATACACTTGGGTTTGAGAGCTCGCTTCAAGCACGAACTGTCGCTTGAGCTGTTTCGTCAGGTGGCCGTGCGCACCCTCGGCAAAGAACGTATATTTGGCGTGCAGTTCCAGACCGGGTTGATAATCTGGCTTATGCGTGCCGTCCTTAGCGACGCCCATATCGCCGGTCGCAACACCCTTCACCGATCCGCCGTCGTTGTAGAGAATTTCGGCCGCCGCAAAGCCAGGAAAGATTTCCACGCCCAACGTCTCGGCCTGCTCGGCCAACCAGCGGCACAGATTGCCGAGCGAGCCGGTGTAAGTTCCCTTGTTGTGCATGAAGGCGGGCATCATCAAATGCGGCAGGGTATATTTTTTCTTGGCGCTAAGGACCCAGTGCTGGTTATCCACGACGGGCACATCGGCCAGTGAACACCCTTGCGTCCGCCATTCAGGCAAAAGTTCGTCGAGTGCCGTGGGATCGATGACTGCCCCGGACAGGATATGCGCGCCGATTTCCGACCCTTTTTCGAGCACGCAGACCGTTAGGTCAGCATTGAGCTGTTTGAGTCGGATCGCCGCACTGAGGCCGGCAGGGCCTCCGCCGACGATGACGATGTCGTAAGGCATGGATTCACGTGTGGTCATCTCTTCTTTACCATCCTTCGGCGCTTGGCCGTCTTTCCTTCACGTCCTGTCACGAACTGCATTCCGCATCATTGACCTGGACGTCAACCAATTGCTTAGCAACACCATCATGCTCGACGGTGAATTCCACACTCTGCGTAGCGAGGTAGAAAGCCTGATCGCATGGTGGCGCGAGGCGGGCGTTGACACGCTGATCGACGAAAAGCCCCGGGACTGGTTAGGCGAAGCGAAGCTGGCCAGCGTCAAAGCGGTGATCAAACCCGGCACCGTTCCTGCTGGAGCCGAGCCGGTACCACTGCCGCCTCGGCGGAGAGCCCCCCTGCCAACACGTCTGGCAGACTTTCTTGTATGGCTCGCGACCGAAAATGAGTTGCTGAACAATTATCCGGTTCGCCAGCGTCTGGCGCCTGAGGGGGATCCGTCCAACACGCCGATGATCATTACCGACGTGCCCGAACGCGGCGACGCCGAGGCAGGGCGCCTGCTGACGGGCGATGTAGGAGGCTTGTTCGACAAAATGCTGGCTGCATGGAAAATAGATCGATCGAAGGTATATTTGGCGGCGCTTGCTCCATCGCGCCCAGCAGGTGCTTTGATGGACGAAAAATCGCTCGAATTTCTCGCCCCGTTTCTTCTTCATCACATCCGTCTGGTCGCGCCAAAGAAGCTTTGGCTCATGGGCGAAGCGGCGAGCCGTGCGGTGCTCGGGACGAATGTCGCCGAAGCAACGGGACGGTTACACACCATTAACTATGATGGGGTCACAGTTGAGGCAATCGCAACGCTTCATCCCCGCGTGCTGCTGCACGAACCAAATTCCAAGGCGCGGGTCTGGGCAGACATGCAGAGATTGATGGGGGACGTTAAAGCATGAGAGTCGCCGTTTTGCTTGCCGGAGCCGCGCTTTCGCTG
Source organism: Sphingomonadales bacterium (assembly GCA_043787435.1). Lineage (GTDB taxonomy): Bacteria > Pseudomonadota > Alphaproteobacteria > Sphingomonadales > Sphingomonadaceae > Sphingomonas_O. The sequence goes on from JAYVVA010000243.1 coordinate 11,109, forward strand.
GCGTTGTGTTCGCCAGCGATGGCCGCCGATACGCTTGCCGTCCCCGCAGTTGTCGTCACCCCGACGCTCCCCGTTCAGCTTGGCCCGAATGCTCGTGCACTTTACCGGGCTGTCTTCGACGATATTGAAGCCGGACGCTGGACAGAGGCAACGGCAAAATTGGATGTGATGCCCGAGGGGCCGCTCCATCCCGTTGCGCGTGCCGCCATTTACCTTGGCAAGGGGTCTCCGAGGGTCGAGGGCGCGCAGCTTGCAGCTTTGGCGACGAATGCGCCGCAACTGCCCGAAGCATCGACGCTCGTTCGGCTTGCTGCTGCACGCGGTGTCGACGCGCTGCCGGCGCTGCCTGAACCGCGCGCACTCGGCTGGCTCGGCACCTCTCCACGTCGAGGGCGAACAGCCACGACCGAGGGCGATGCCGTTGCGTCGGTGATGGGCCAACAGATCCTGCAATTGATCAAGGACGACCAGCCAGCCGCAGCCGAAACGCTGCTTGTCGTGAACCAGCCTAACTTGACACCTGAAGGGCTGACCGAGTGGCGCCAGAGGGTGTCTTGGTCTTATTACATTGAAAGTGACGACACCAACGCGCGTCGACTGGCAACGGTCGCCCAGACGGGTAGCGGGCCGTGGGCGGCGCAGGCTGACTGGGTCGTCGGACTGACCGCTTGGCGTCAAAAGGACTGGGCTGCGTCGTCAAACGCGTTTGCTTCGCTGGCGCGAAGATCGAGCGATCCTGAAATGATTGCCGCCGGTCATTATTGGGCAGCGCGTGCTGACATGGTCCGCCACCAGCCCGACTTGATTCAGCCGCGCTTGCGCGCTGCAGCTAGGCTCGAGGAAACATTTTACGGGATGCTGGCACAGGGCGCGATGGGCCTGGCTGCGATCAAGGATGATGACGGGATTGGCGCCATTCGTCAGGTTGCCGGCCATCCCAATGTACGCGCAGCACTCGCTCTGGCCGAGATCGGCGAGACTGACCGTGCTGACACTCTGATCCGGTGGCAAGCAAGGATTGGCAGCCCCAGCGAACACGCAACGCTGACCGCTATCGCAGGGAAGCTCGATCTGCCTTCGACGCAGCTATGGCTCTCCCACAATGGACCGGCGGGGGCCAAGACGACGATTGAAGGCCGTTATCCGGTGCCCGGCAACTGGTCACCCGAGGGTGGCTGGCGCGTCGACCGGGCACTGATGTTCGCGCATGCCCTCGAGGAATCCAATTTCAGGACAAACGTTGTGAGCCCTGCGGGTGCGCGGGGCCTTATGCAGGTGATGCCCGCCACGGCGCAGCTGATTGCGCGCCGCAAGGGAACAATCATGACCGGATCGCTCAGCTCCCCATCGACCAATATGGAATATGGGCAGAGCTATATCGAGCAACTGCGCGACATGGCCCAGACCGGCGGTCTGCTTCCCAAAGTTATCGCTGCCTACAACGCCGGACCTGCCCCGCTCGACCGCTGGAATACCAATAAAGCCGCGGACAAGGATCCGTTGCTCTATATTGAAAGCATTCCGTACTGGGAGACGCGGGGGTACGTGACGATCGTGTTGCGCAATTATTGGATGTACCAGCAACAGGCAGGTCAAAAAACGGTAAGCCGAACTGCATTGGTTCAAGGCATATGGCCCAAGTTTCCGGGCTCGGGCATCCAGGCTGCCCGGTGGCAGCGTTAAGCCCCATGACATGCACGAGGCAGTCGCATGATTGACGAAACGCTTGCTTTTGTTCCGGTCAGCATTGCCGTTCTTACAATCTCCGACTCGCGTGACGCGGCGACCGACAAATCGGGCGACAAGCTTGCCGGGCTGATTTCGAGTGCGGGACACACGATCGCACGCCGTGCGATTATCCGCGACGATGTCGAGGCGCTGGTTGCGCAGTTCCATGCATGGGTCGACGACGCTGAGGTCGATTGCATCATTTCAACCGGTGGCACTGGCGTGACGGGTCGCGATGTAACGCCCGAAGCGATCGACCGCCTGAGCGGCAAATCAATCCCGGGTTTTGGCGAGCTGTTCCGCTGGCTTAGTTACGCCAAAATCGGCACCTCGACGATCCAGTCGCGTGCGTGTGCGGCCGTGGTGCGGGGGACGTATATTTTCGCGCTGCCAGGCTCCACCGGTGCCGTGACGGATGGGTGGAACGGGATCTTGAGCACGCAGCTCGATCTGCGGCACAGGCCCTGCAACTTCGTCGAGTTAATGCCAAGGTTGCGCGAAGTCTGACCGGTAGCTATCGCCGCAAACTTAGTGACATCGCCGCACACTTTTCCCCACCGGCACTTGACCGGAATTGCAGGTCTGCAGCCGCACGAAATCACATTCCTGCTCGACGAAGCTGACAGATGGGTCGATCACAACCGTTGCCACGCTGCATCTGACCACCGCCTCGATGGCCTCACGCAGATCAACGCGTTCTTTGAAAATTCGACGCGGACGCTTTTGAGTTTCGAGATTGCTGGCAAGCGGTTGGGTGCCGATGTCGTGAACATGCACGCGGCGCAGTCGAGTGTTAAAAAAGGCGAGACGCTCATCGACACGGCGATCACGCTCAACGCGATGCGTGCCGACGTCATCGTTATCCGCCACGCAAGCTCGGGCGCTGTCGCACTGATCGCCGACAAGGTCGATTGTCCCGTGCTGAATGCAGGCGACGGGACCCACGAACACCCAACCCAAGCCTTGCTCGATGCGCTGACGATCCGGCGGAGGCTGGGGGCAATCGCGGGGAAGCGGATCGCTATATGCGGCGATGTTCTGCACAGCCGGGTCGCGCGGTCGAACATTCTCTTGCTGACCGCGTTGATGGCCGAGGTCCGTGTCATCGCGCCGGCAACGCTGATTCCCGTCGGGATCGAACGCTTCGGCGTCACGCCCTTCAGTGACATGGACGCCGGAATCGAAGGCGCCGACGTCGTGATGATGCTGCGTCTGCAGACCGAGCGGATGGCTGGCGGTTTTGTGCCGAGCTTGCGCGAATTTCACATGCTTTACGGTTTAACGCCGGAGCGGCTTAAACGCGCGCCCAAGGCCATCGTCATGCATCCCGGCCCCATGAACCGGGGCGTCGAGATCGCCTCGAGCGTTGCTGACGATCCCATTCGTTCAACAATTGCCGAACAGGTCGAGATGGGCGTAGCGGTACGCATGGCATGCCTCGACGTGCTGACACGCGGGCGGCGACCATGATTATTCGAGGCGGCACGCTGGTCGATGCCGAGGCGGCA
>JAYVVA010000244.1:0-6303 GCA_043787435.1 Sphingomonadales bacterium
ATCAGGCCGGGTTCGGGCCTGTCGGTGATTGCGATGAGAACCGCGGCAGGCGTTCCGATCTTTTCGGACGCCCTGCGCATGTCGTTGGCATAAAGGGCAGGTCGCCCCTCGGTGGCAGACAGGCTGGTTCGCAGCCGCTCGGCGAGCGTCATGCAGTCATCGCAAAGAAAGCGCCCTGGCTCCAGACACCCGGCGGATCGGCCCCGTCGTCCAGAGCCATTTCGACGAGTTCATAATATACCGGTCGCGCGACGAGCGCATCGAGCCCGCCGCGGACGCTCAAACAGGGATGCGGCCCGATCTCGCCGACCGCAAACCGAAGCATGTTGAACGGGCCGGCGACGACAAAATCGCCGGTGTTCAGGCGGAATGCGAGGCGACGGTCGGCACCCGTGCCGTCACTCTTGACCTCTACGGCAACAAAAGGTGCGTCCTCGACGGCGATGTCGAGCTTCTCGCCGGGCGTGACAAGGACGAAGCGGCCGTCGGGTTCACGACGCAGGATCGTGGAAAATAGTCGCACCATTTCGGGCCGCCGTATCAGGGTCCCCTGGTGGTACCAGCTTCCGTCGCGCGCGATCCGCATTTCGCTATCCCCGCAGTGCGCCGGGTTCCATGTTTCGACGGGTGGCAAGCGCTGTTCGTCGACCGCTCGCACAATTTCGGCCAGCGACATCGCGGCAAGGTCAAGTGAGGCGTCGATCGGCATCATGCCGACTTAAGGGCTGGATGTGGCAAGCGCAAAGGTGCGCGGACCCAGTAACCCTGACGCTGGCAGGCCTGAGGCATTGCGCGCCAGCAACCGAGCCCGATCGACGGGCCCTGGGGCTTCCCACTTGCCAGTTGCATCGGAGGTAAAGCCAAAGAAACGTCCATAATATTCGGGATCGCCAATCATAACCATCGGGGCATCCGGCGCAGCCCGCATCAGGGCCTCCATCAACCTGCGGCCGACGCCATTGCGCTGACGATCGGGCGCAACAGCAACCGGACCGACAAGTACAACTTCAGCATTGCCGACGGCGACGAGCCAGCTTTGCAAGCTTGCAACCAGTCGGTCGCCTTCGAACGCTGCGAAGCTGAGCTGGTCCAGCAGGGGCATCGCGTCGCGGATGCGGTAAGCTGTCCGGCTATGACGGTCGGCCCCAAACGCTGCGTCGAGCAAATCTTCGACAGCGTCCGCAGCAGCGTTTGACAGGGAGGTTATCGTAATCGCCATGGGGGCCGGGCGTTTAGCGCGAATTGCAGGAATTGAAACCATCTGCGGACACGCCTAAGCGGCACGGTACATGAATGACCTTCTCCAGCTTTGCGTCCACGACCTCGAAGTGCCGGTCCTGACCGGGATTTATTCGGAGGAGACGGACCTACCTCAACCGTTGCGAATCTCTGTGACCCTCGACCTCGATGCACCCGACCGCTTCGACCCGGAAACGCCGCTGTCCGCGTCCAAAAACTATATGGATCTAAAGCACGCGGCGACCGCTGCCCTGCCGCCGGGGCTGCATTTCAAGCTGGTTGAAGCTGTTGCCGACCATATCGCCGAAACGTTGCTGTTCGGCGACCCGCGCGTCGCGCGGGTCGAAGTCGCGATCGTCAAACTGGCGCTCAGCGAAGCAGACGAATCCATCGGAATTCGACGCGTCCGGCACCGGCGTTGAAACTGGCGCTGATTACTGGCGGTCATCGGCGGCTCGGCGCAGCGATTGCCGCACGGTTGGCCGCAGACGGCTGGACGCTCGCGCTGCACGGCGCGCATGACGCCCAGCCTGATCGGTCGCTTGCCGATGTGCTGGCGCGGACGGCCAGCATTTGGCACGGATTTATCGCTGACTTGGCGGACAGCCAGGCTATGCACGATCTGATCCCCGCTGTTATCGCGCGTTTCGGCGTCGCGCCGACTTTGCTCGTCAATAATGCCGCCATGTTTGAGGATGACAGCGCGATGACGGCAAACGCCTTAGCGATCGCGACGCATCACGCGGTGAATACGGCGGCCCCTGTTGCTTTGGCGCTGGCGCTTTATCAGAACGGTGCCAATGGTGCCGTCGTCAACATCGTCGACCAGCGCATTCGTAATCCGGTACCCGATCAGCTCAGCTACAGCCTGTCGAAAGCAGCGCTTGCCTCGGCCACCCGGACGCTTGCGGTTGCACTGGCGCCGCGCCTTCGCGTCAATGCGGTGGCACCCGGCCTCACTCTGCCGACGGCAGACTATGATGATGCTGCAATGGCCCGGATTGCGACCGCTATGCCGCTCGCCCGCCTCGCGACCCCGGCCGAGATTGCTGAAGCGGTAGCATTTCTCGCATGCGCGCAAAGTGTCACCGGCCAAACCTTGTTTGTCGACGGCGGAGCCAATCTCAAAAGCTTCGATCGCGACTTCGTCTATCTATGAGGGCGTCCTAGTGGCGTGGACGCATTCGTGCGCACGGTCCTAGCGATTGAAGCACAAATCTATAATCCTCGCGCGCCGCTGCCTCATCACCCGACGACAGTTCGCCAACGGCGGCAGCAGGCAATTCAGGGGGTAGAAAACATGCCAGCTGGTACCAGCCAAGTGTATCACGCGCCGGAGGACGCGCAGCTTCATCGACGATTTCGCCCAGTGCAACCGCCCACTGAGGGGCGATGCCGGGTCGCCGTAACACATTAATCGAGACTGGCTGCGCGCTGATAGTGGTCAGGAACAATTGCGTTTCGCCTTCGCCCGGCAAGTTGCCGGGGCTGTGGAAGGCGCTGGCAATGCCGGTGACCCGGGGAGGAGCGTTGGTGGCGAGGCTATCTGTGATCACCGCTCGGACGCGGGTCTCGAGCGACCCGCTCCAGCTTGCCATGGCGTCACCGGCGGCAAGTTGCAGCTCACCGGGACTTCCGGCCACCGGCAGCGCAGCGAGGATGAATTGCCCCTTTCTCAGTCGAGGAGCTTTGCCCTTCCCGTCGAGCGGCACATCAGCGAGCCAGGCCACGTGCGGCGCGACACCGCCGGTGCCGCGAATCAGGGAGACGACATCGCCAACCAGATAGAAACGATTCGTCAGATTTTTGGTCTGTGAGCTGCTGGAATCCTGAATGGCTATGGCTTCGGTAACGCGCACGGTCAGGACGTTTGGCGCTCCCAGAAAGACGTCTGCAACGTCGGCATAGGTCCAGGCGTCTGCCGGTGCTGATAATTGCGCCGACGCGGAAAGTGCTGGATTTCCTACGGTTACAGCAGCCACTATCCCAATACGGGTCAGCGCGAAGAAGGCGATGCGACCGATCGTCTGCCGTGTTTTTGGAAAGATAGGCTTCACTGGGAAATTCCTGACTGGGATTTCCTTCACCTAACGAGAGCAAGGGGAAAAGGCGATTGCGCGGGACACGCCTCGTCGGTAAGCTTCAGCGGTATGTCGCGTTCGCTTTATTGGGCATGACAGATTAAATAAGGGTATGAAGCGTGCCGGGCGTTACCGGCACGAAACGTCCCTCGGGATTGTGTTGGAGGGAGTTTAAGAGCTGAATGGCCTACACTGATCCGAAACCGATGGCGCAATCGCGCATCTGGGCGATCATTATCGTCGTCGCCATTCACGTCCTTGGTATCTGGGCGATGTTTAATGGCGGCTATGCTTACACCAAGAAAGTGTTGACCAATCTTGATGTAATCGAGGTCAAGGAGCCGCCGCCGCCGCCCAAAAAGCTGCCGCCGCCGCCGCCGCCAGACACCAAACTGCCGCCACCGCCCGTGGTGCCACCGCCCATCGTGCAAACAAATTCACCGCCGCCGCCGACCGTGATCTATTCGACGCCCACGCCGCCGCCGGTTGTAGTGACAATGCCGGCACCGCCTGCGCCGCCGCCGCCGCCGCCTGCTCAGGCTGCAGTAAAGATGACGCCGCGCGGCAGCCCCCAAAGTTGGGTTACAAATGACGACTATCCGCCATCTGCACAACGTGACGCGATCGAGGGAACGACCGGATTTTCCCTCACCGTCGGAGCAGACGGCAGAGTTACGGGATGCTCGATCACGGCATCGAGCGGATCCTCGTTGCTCGATGATACGGCTTGCCGGCTTTTGATGCGTCGTGCCAGGTTTAACCCCGCCAAGGACGCAAACGGCACGGCGATGGGAGACACCTTCCGCAGTCGGTTTAGATGGCAGATCCAGAAAAATTAGCCAAAGGGGGCAACGCCCCTTGTCGAATGAAACATTAATCAAGTCATAGGGAAGAAAAGCATATGATAATCCAACTCGCCGTCGCCGCCGCAGGTGCTGCGCCAAAGGCCGCCGAATATGGTCTCCTCCCTGCACTCAAGCAGGGCGGTCCAGTCACCATTGCAACGTTCTCGATCTTGGTGATCATGTCGATCGGCACGCTCTTCATTGCGTTTGTAAAGGTCTACGAGCAGCAGAAGATCATGACACAAGGTGCCAAGGTTCGTGCGAGCTTTTGGAACCATGCAACTCTGGCCGAGGCTGCCGCCAAGGTCGAACGCGACACCCCCTATCGTCAGATTGTCGACGACGGCCTTCGTGCGCAGGACCAGCACACGCTGCTCGCGGATTCGCAGGACCAGCACGACTGGACGGCAACTGTCATGAACCGGGCTCGTATTGCGATCGAGTCGAAGCTGAAGGGCGGCTTGTCGTTCCTCGCGACGGTCGGGTCGACCGCGCCGTTCGTTGGTCTGTTCGGAACCGTTATGGGCATTTTGAACGCGCTGGTGAAAATCGGTGCATCGGGGCAGGCTTCGATCGATACGGTTGCAGGTCCGGTCGGTGAAGCACTTTACATGACCGCCATCGGACTGGGCGTCGCGGTTCCGGCCGTGCTGCTCTACAACTGGCTGCAGAGCCGCAACAAGCAGATCTCGGAAGAGCTGGTTGCATTCTCGAACAGCGTCCAAGCGTGGTTGTCGTCAAATGGCGCTGTGAAGCCGGTAAGTGTGCGCGCTGCGGCAAAGGCGCCGGCCAAGCCAGCAGCCGCTTCCGCCAAGGCCTAAGTAAAAAGATTGGTTGGGGCGGCGGATTTCCGCCGCCCGCAATAACCTCCGACAGGATTTCTGACCTATGGCAATGAATGTTGGCGGCGAGGGCTCCGCCGAAGAACAGCCGATGTCGAACATCAATACGACACCCCTCGTCGATATTATGTTGGTCTTGCTCATCATCTTTCTGATCACGGTTCCGGTCGTGGTACAGTCAGTGAAGATCAAGCTGCCGAACGTGCGGCACGACCCGACCGTGACCAAGCCTGAAAACGTTTCGCTAACGGTGCGCGGCGGTGCGAACAATTCGTGCCAAGTTTACTGGAATCTGACCCGCGTGGATTCTAAGGAATTGCTTGACCGTGCGGTTAACAAGTTGAAGTTCGAAATCGCCAAGCAGGGTGGACCAAACGCGCCAGGCATCGAACTGCCAGAAGCCCATGTGCGTGGCGACGTGAATACGCCGTGGTTGTGCATTGCGGGGGCAATCTACAACATGCAGCTGGCGGGATTCCAAAAGGTAGGCTTCATCTCCGAACCGCCTCCCGGTGGCACCGTACGACTCTAGGGTTTGTGGACTGCGGTCCCGCCCCATCAAAGGAAAGTTTAAGCCATGGCAATGAGTGCAGGCCAGGATGACGGTGAACCGATCATGGACATGAACACGACGCCGTTGATCGACGTCATGCTCGTGTTGCTGGTCATGTTCATCATCACCATCCCAATCCAGACACATGCGGTGAAGATAAATCTGCCTGTCAACAATCCCAATCCGCCCCCGGTAATTATCAAGCCGGAATTCAATACGGTTTCAGTCGATCTTCGGAATAATATTACGTGGAACGGTTCGCCCGTCGATCTTGCGACGTTGCGCACCTATCTCGACACAACCAAGGCAATGGTGCCGGAACCCGAGTTGCACATTCAACCCGACCCGTACTCACGCTACGCCCGCGTGGACGAGATGCTGTCGGTCATAAAACGGTCGGAAGTGAGCAAAGTGGGGTTCGTCGGCAACGAGCAGTTCGCAAACTTCGCTAAGTAGCACTGTGGCCAGGCACGAGGAGAACACGCTCTCGCGCTCGTAGCTAAGGCAGGTAGTTTTATTTGCCGGACAGACGGCGCGGCCTTTGCCGCGCCGTTTTCTACGTGCCAAGATTGGGATTGGTCGGGGCGATGGTGGACGCTACTCGGAGGCCGACTGGCAAGAAGCGTCGGCGCGTGAGGCAACTGGGTCGCCCAGAGGAGGCTTCGGCAGGCAGATGGGCGACGACAACCCTGACCCGAGTGCGATGTCATCGTGCCGCAAGCGATAGCGATCATCGATCCGTC
>JAYVVA010000245.1:0-20061 GCA_043787435.1 Sphingomonadales bacterium
TGGCGCTCACCTTCAGACGTTCGCCAATCGGAAGTGCGTTTGATCAAGAGTTTGGTCCTTTGTAAGCACGATATAACGCAAACTCCTCGCGGGTATTGAGGTTATGGAATGCGACCGAGGTGGCCACACTGCGCGCGCCGCATTCGACGATCCAGCGATGGAGTGACCGGTCATCTTGAATGGCGAGATGTCTGTCGAGCTGCGCGGTCAACTCCACGGACCAATAGCCGAACATCCGCTGCCCCTCAATCACGGCTGCAACTGGCCCGGCCAGCGCACGAAGATCGGGTACAGGCAGGGTGTCGCATCCCGCGGTCAGCACGGCGTCATAATTGTGGTCGGCCGCATACTTCAAAGCGCCGCAAAGCCCGCCGAGGGGGCCCAACCCGGGTACCGGTCGATCTGCAACGTCGATGAGGCCGGGCCAAAGACGACCGCAGACGACGACCTTGGCGACCTGCGGGTCTAATGCCGCGGCGACATGATCAATGAGCGCAAGACCGTCAAGCAATGTCGCTGCCTTGTCGCCGTTGAAGCGCCGCGACCCGCCGCCCGCAATGATCGCACCTAGTAACCTCATCTCAAATCCTGCGGAAACCGTGATCGCGCTTGTGACCGGGTAGGGGGCGAATCGGCAGAAACACTGAGCGCATGAGCTCTCACCATTTGGCACAGGACAGCGACAAGCGTTAGGCCTCGATGCAACATGTCGACGGCGCACAATATCCTTTGTCGCTGATCGTCGGCGCAGCTACGACGCAAGGTAATGCTGCGCTGCACTGCACGGCTTGGTGGGTTCAAGCCGCGCAAAGTCAAAGCCATCGACAGCATCCCACGCAGATGGTGCCGAGACGTCCAAAGCGCATCTCTAAGGCACAGACCGTGAGCTCGTGGCAACAGTTGCATCGCGCCGATGCAAACCATAGGTGCAGCAACTTGAGCTATACGATGCAGGAAAAACGATGAGAATTACCATGATCGGGGCCGGGTATGTCGGCCTGGTATCTGGCGCGTGCTTTGCAGATTTCGGTCATGATGTGGTATGTGTCGACGTGTCGCAGGCTAAGATTGATGCGCTGCAGGCTGGGCGTATGCCAATTTACGAGCCCGGCCTTGCCGAGCTGGTCAAGGCCAACGTCGATGCCCGACGGCTGACCTTCACCACTGATCTTGCACCTGCCGCTGAAGGAGCCGATGCTATTTTCATTGCCGTCGGCACGCCGTCGCGACGCGGCGATGGCCACGCCGATCTCACTTACGTTTATCAGGCTGCCCGCGATATTGCCGGCGCGATCACGGGACCGACCGTTGTCGTCACCAAATCGACAGTGCCTGTCGGAACGGGCGACGAGGTCGAGCGGCTCATGCGCGACGTGGCGCCGCACGCCGAGATCGCGGTTGTCTCCAACCCCGAATTTTTGCGAGAGGGCGCCGCCATTGGCGACTTCAAGCGTCCCGACCGAATCGTTATCGGTTGCGAGGATGCACGGGCCGAAGCCGTCATGCGAGCGGTTTATCGCCCCCTTTCACTGGGGCAGGCACCGTTGATGTTCACCGGGCGGCGCACTGCAGAGTTGATCAAATATGCGGCAAACGCCTTTCTCGCGACCAAAATCACCTTCATCAACGAGATCGCCGACCTTTGCGAAGCGGTGGGTGCAGACGTGAAAGACGTGTCACGCGGAATTGGCCTCGATAACCGTATTGGTAGCAAATTCCTGCACGCAGGACCCGGCTATGGCGGATCGTGTTTTCCCAAGGACACATTGGCTCTGCTCAAGACCGCAGACGATTTTGCTGTACCGATGCGGATTGTCGAGGCAACGGTCTCCGTTAACGATACACGCAAACGCGCGATGGGGCGCAAGATCATATCCGCTATGGGCGGTGATGTCCGAGGCAAAACCGTAGGGATACTCGGGCTCACCTTCAAACCCAACACGGACGACATGCGTGATGCCCCCGCCTTATCAATTGTTCAGGCGCTGCTCGATGCGGGCGCGCACGTGAAAGCATTCGATCCCGAGGGTATGCAACTGGCCCAGCCAATGATGCCTGACGTTACTATGTGCAAGGACGCCTATGCAGTCGCCGCTGGGGCCGACGCAGTCGCGATCGTCACCGAATGGGACGCCTTTCGTGCGCTTGATCTGAAACGCCTCACGAGCGTGATGGCCTCACCGCTGCTGGTCGATCTGCGCAATGTTTATGACCGGTCTGCCGTCGAGGCGATTGGCATCGACTATCACTGCGTCGGGCGGCCTGGCTGACGCTTCGAAGCGAAGTGGCGCTTAATTCTGCGCGCCTCCATACGGGCTCGCCACTTTACAGCGATTAAAATCCCACAGACCATTGCTATCAACAGTCCGACGAACAGCAGCAGCACGAACTCCAGAGCTTCCGACATCCCCCAACGCCCCCTTCATTGGCAAATCAATTGCCAACGCTTGTTAAGACTCGGCGAACATTTTTACAATGTTAACATCCCGATAGGCAAAACGGCCTTCTGTGCAGCAGCCGGGACGCACTCAAGCATGTGAAATGACGTCGACAATCCGTCCGCTGGCTTGTCCGTCACCATATGGATTGTGTGCGTGCGACATCGCGCGGTAGCGAGCGCGATCGTCGAGCAGGGCGTGCGCTTCGGCGACGATCCGCTGTGGATCGGTGCCGATCAGCCGTGCGGTACCCGCGGTTACGCCTTCAGGCCGCTCGGTAGTGTCGCGCATGACAAGAACGGGTTTGCCCAGCGCAGGCGCTTCTTCCTGAACCCCGCCGCTGTCGGTCAGGACGAAGTCGCACTTGTCGAGCAGCGCTACGAAATGGGGATAGTCCTGCGGCGGAATCATCGCGATATTGTCGCGTCCCCTCAACATCCGCTCCATTACGCCGGCGACGTTAGGGTTGGGATGTACCGGAAAGATCACGGCGACATCGGTGCGCCGAGCCAGCATGCTGATCGCTTCGGCGACAGCTGTCATCGCCGAGAAGTTTTCGCGCCGATGCGTGGTGACGAGAATGATGCGACGTTGGGTAAAGCGGCTGAACAGAAGGTCGAGCCCCTTTGTCCGACCCGGGTCGGCAGCCATCTTCGCGCGCGTTGCCAGCAAGGCATCGATGACGGTATTGCCGGTGACGTGTACTGTCGCGGGATCGATGCCTTCGCGGTAGAGCGCTTCTGCTGCAGTCGTCGTCGGAGCGAAATGCTGGTCGGCAATGGTCGAAACGATACGGCGGTTCACCTCCTCGGGCCAGGGGCGATAAATATCGCCGCTGCGAAGTCCTGCCTCGACATGTGAAACCGGAATGCGGCGGTAATAAGCGGCGAGCGCACCGATCATCGCGGTTGCCGTGTCGCCCTGGACAATGACACGGTCGGGAACGTCGTTGTCGAGCACTTGGCCGATTCCGGTAAGCAGCGCCGCCGTAATTGCATCGAGCGTCTGCGCGCGGCGCATCAAGTCCAAGTCGTGATCCGGAACGATTCCGTTCAACTCGAGCACCTGATCAAGCATGCTGCGATGTTGAGCCGTCACACAAGTCCGCGACTCAATCCCCGCCTTTGCTTCGAGCGCCGCAATGACGGGAGCAAGCTTTATCGCTTCGGGACGCGTCCCAAAGATCGTCATAACCCTCATCGATGCTCCAACCCGCATTGCATGCAGGCTGTTTAAATTGTCAGCCTTGATTTGTGGTTAAGCGATGATTTCGCCTGCAGCACGAGCGCGATCGACCAGCGTTGTTTCGGCGCGTGGGACCGACCGCCAGGCGAAAAGCAGGAGCGCAACCGAAATCGGTGCGACGAATAAAAGCGACAGGATTCCTATCCTGAGATTCCCTGTGGCGGTTGAGACCATGCCGGCAAGCGAGGGTCCCAGGGCCAGTCCGATGAGGGCATTGCCGAGAAAAAATGTTGCCGTGGCTGTTCCCCGCATGCGGGGCAGGACGAGGTCTTGGGTGGTCGCGGCAGCTGCACCGAGTGCCGCGCTGGCGAAAATGCCCGCAACAAAGTTGAGAAAGAAAAAGAGCGCGGGGCTTGTCGTCGTATAAGCCCAGATCATGGGCACCGCAGGAGCGGTGGCCCCAAACAGCACTACCCAGACGCGCCCTGCAGGGTTTTTCTTGTGCAGTGCGTCAGCGATGCCGCCCCCGGTCACGACGCCGATCAAGCCGCCAGCCGCGCCGCCTCCGCCGATGAAGAATCCGGCCGTGACCTTGGAAACGCCGAGCAATCGCTCGGCGTAGGGCGCGGCCCAGAAGCTGACGGCATAGGCGATGAACGCGATGAGGCCATAGCCAAGCGCGACCTGAACAAATGCCGGCGTACCCCAGATCAGTCGGAACGCGACCGGATCGCGGACGCGCAGCGCACTCACCCACGAAAACACGGCGTAGACGCCAGCGCCGAAGGCGACCCATTGCGGTAGATTGCCGGTCAGCTTGATCAAAATTGCGGCCAGCGCGATGCACAGTCCGGCGAAAGCGAGATTGAGGCCGAGCGCGGCAACGCCGCGTCGCGATGCACCGATCAGGGTGAACGGAGGAATTATCGTCACAAGTTCGCCGAAGAAGTCGGTAAACGGAGTCGAAGATGTTGGCGTCATGATGCCATCGGAACTGCCGCGGATTGGTTCCTTCAGACTTGCGACGAGCAGCGCCAGCAAGAGCCCCGGAACACCGACCGCCATGAACGCTGCCTGCCATCCGACGAGGCCGAAAGGTCCCCCATGCGGAAATACCTTGTTCCACTTGCCAACGACGAGCGCGCCAATGCCAAGCGACAGACCGCCGCCGAGATAGAGGCCCGAAGAGTAGATGGCGAGCGCAGTTGCTCGCTGCCGTTTGGGAAACCAGTCAGATAGGAGCGAGTACGCCGCAGGACTGGCGGTAGCCTCGCCGATACCGACGCCAACCCGTGCCGCTGCAAGCTGCGCGCCGTTGCGTGAGAGCCCTGATAACGAGGTCATGGCTGACCACAGCACAAGACCGACGGTCATCAGCCGAATTCGGTGCCAACTGTCCGCGAGCCGCCCGAGCGGAACACCGAACAGAGCGTAAAACACGCCGAATGCTGTACCGTATAAAAAGCCTAGAAACGCATCGTCGACGCCGAGGTCGCGTTTTACGTCGTTCGCCAGGATCGACAGAATCTGGCGATCGATAAAGTTGAACATGTAGACGAGCACAAGGACGCTGAGGGCATACCAGGCATAGCCACTGGCTTTGCCTCGTGGCACGGCCGATTCCGCGAGCTGACTGGTCAATAGTCTCTCCAGTTATCATTATGCACCCTGACTAGCAGAGGAGGCCGCTACGCCAAGAGGTGACGAAGCGATTTGTCCAGCATAGGGTCGAACGCAGCGAGACCTGTGCAGAGGACTGCAGAATGACCGATATAAATTTGAGCGCCGAAATCAGGCAACGAGCGATCTTGTTATACGATGCGTTCACGCACCAGCATTCCGATCGGCGCGCTTTCATGCACGATTTGACAATGCTTGCGGGAGGCGCGACGGCGGCAAATGCACTGCTCTCAACCATTGCTGGCGATCCCGCAGCGGCGGCTGTCGTTGCTTCGACCGATCCGCGGGTAAAGACGCAGGAAATAAGCTGGCCCGGTGCGAACCAACATGTCCTGATCGGGTATACGGCTCGGCCAGCCGGTAAGGTCATCAAGCGACCCGCCGTGATGGTGGTCCACGAAAACCGTGGCTTGACGGACCATATTCGCGACGTGGCGCGGCGGGTAGCGCTGGCGGGCTTCGTAGCGGTCGCACCCGACTTCCTATCGCCCACAGGGGGCACGCCCGCGAACGAAGACACAGCGCGCGACAGGATCGGCAAGCTCGATCTGGGCGCGACGGTCGCCGATGCCGTTGCCACTGTCGGATGGTTGCGGCGGGTGTCACAAGCGACCGGCAAAGTAGGTGCAATTGGGTTTTGTTGGGGTGGGGCTATTGTCAACCGCGTTGCCGTCACAGCCGGATCCGCGCTCGCCGCAGCCGTCCCCTACTACGGTCCGGCGCCCGACCCGAAAGAGGCCAGCAAGGTGAAGGCCGCTATGATGCTCCACTATGCCGGGCTTGATGACCGGGTAAATGCGACGGGGCGGCCGTGGATCGAGGCGCTGAAGGCAGCTGGCGTCCGCACTGAGGCCTTTGTCTATGACGGCGTCAACCACGCATTCAACAACGACACCGCGGTCGGGCGCTACGATAAGGCAGCGTCCGATCTGGCTTGGGGGAGAACGGTTGCCTTCCTGACCGAGCGGCTCAAATGAAGGTCAGAGATAGCGCTGGAACCAGGTGAGCGCCTTTGTCCATCCTTGCTTGGCTGCGGCCTCGTTATAGCTCGGGCGATAGTCTGCAAGGAACTCGTGGTCAGCCTGGGGAAAGACAGTCAACAATGACGGCTTGCCCGCCGCTTTCAGCGCAACATTCATCCGGTCGACGTCGGTGACGCTAGTGCCTTTGTCGATCCTGCCGTAGCGGCCGAGCACGGGCGCGTTGATCGCAGCGACGAGGTCGATGGGTTCCTGGTTTGCAGCGAGGTGCTCGCCCCAGCGAGGCGACCATACCGGGCTACGCCTGCTTTTAACGTGGGATTATGGGCCACATAAAGTCAGAAGATCTGTCCGCCCCAGCAGAACCCCGTGATTCCGGCACGCGTCGAATTGCCGCCATTGCGACCGGCAAAAGCTAGAGTCGAATCGAGGTCTGTCATAACCTGGACATCAGGTGTCTTGCCAACAATGTTAGTCACCAGCTCCCTGAAGTCGGCAACTATCGTCTTCAGCCATTGTCGACGTTTCTCTGCGAGCAACATAGAAACATTGCACACTGTCGCTGGCCCCGGGAAGATATGATGAGCCTGACTTTTTACACCAACCCGCTGTAACGGAGGCTAATTGTGCGGTGGATGCTCGAGGAAGTCGGGCAGCCCTACGAGCAGGTGCTTCTTGACTATGGGACAACCATGAAAGACCCGGAGTATCTGGCTATCAACCCGATGGGTAAGGTGCCCGCCATCAAACATGGCGATATCGTTGTAACCGAGTGCGCGGCTATTTGCGCCTATCTGGTCGACGCATATCCAACGGCGGGTATGGCACCCGATCCGGCGCATCGTGGCGCGTATTACCGCTGGCTCTTCTTTGCGGCCGGCCCGCTTGACCAAGCGGCGACCAACCGGTCGCTCGGCTTCGTTGTGCCTGCGGATAAATCAATGATGGCTGGTTATGGCAGTTTCGCGGCCGCCATGGATGGGCTTGAGGCTGCCGTTGTGGGCAAGACCTATGTCGCGGGAGAACAGTTCAGTGCGGCTGATGTCTACCTCGGCTCGCAAATCGGTCGGGGTCTATCGTTTGGGAGCATCGAAAAACGTCCTGCGTTCGAAGCGTATTGGGCTCGAATTTGTACACGACCTGCGTATCTGAAGGCCAAGGCTCTCGACCAAGCGTTGGTGGCAAAACAGCCATAAAAAAAGTCCGGCGGATCGCTCCGCCGGACTTTTTTGCTTCGCTCTCACGCGCTGTCGTTAGCGACGATCACCCATGAAGCGCAGGAGGAACATGAACATGTTGATGAAGTCCAGATAGAGCGTCAACGCACCCATGATCACCGTCTTGCCCACCATGTCGCTCCCCGCGACATAGAAATACATACTCTTGATCTTCTGCGTGTCGTAGGCGGTCAAGCCGGCGAACAAAAGTACGCCGATGAAGCTAATCGCCATCTGAAGCGCAGTTGATTGCACAAAGATGTTGATGACCATCGCAACCATCAGACCTACGAGACCCATAATGAGAAAGGTACCGAACGCCGACAAATCGCGCTTTGTTGTGTACCCATAGAGGCTCAGCCCGCCGAACGCGGCGGCCGTTGCGAAGAAGGTCGTTGCAATCGACTGACCGGTATATACCAGGAAAATCGTCGACATCGACAAGCCCATCACAACGGTAAAGGCCCAATAGATGGCCTGTGCGGTCGATGTTTGCAGGCGGTTGATACCGAAGCTTAGAACCATCACGAACGCGAGCGGCGCGAGCATGATCACCCAGCGCAGCGGCGTCTGCATGACCTGGGCTGCCATCCCCGAGTTCGCAAACAAGAGGGCTACGATACCCGTCAGCAGCACTCCAGATCCCATCGTGTTGTAAACCGACAGCATATAGCTTCGCAGGCCAGCGTCTCGGACGTCGGCTTGCGTTCCGGCCGTGGCGGCAGCTACAGCCGCAGTCGACCGTGGATCCCAATTGGCCATCGAATGCTCTCCTTTGTCCGATCGCGATTGACCGGATAATGCAAATATCGGTGCAATCGCCGCTGCTTTCAAGCAAAACACGACAATCGATGTGACAAGACGCTTGAAAAACATGCACGACCTCACCGAACGGAAACCCGTTTGCATTCGTAACCATATTCTTTAGGGCACTCTTGGGGGCATTGGGATCATGATCGCATGATGCTTCGCTGGATATCAGAGCTGATTTGTGTAGGCGCACTCGCAGTTGGTTCTGCGCACGGTGCGACGATGTCGAGCGTAAAGTTCGATCTTAAGCGCAGCGAGATCAAGGTCGCTGTCGCCAAGCAGCACGACCTTGATTTGCGTGCGGTGTTTGAGGGCGAAGACTGGGGCCCAACGATGCCGGACGATCCGCGCAGAGACTTTTCCGTCCCTGGGCCTACGCCAGCAACGTCGCGGGCGTTGGCAGTGCCAGCTCTGCGAGGGATGCCGATCGAACTCGGTCTCCAACCGTTGGCTGGCCATATCAGCTTCGACACGATGCAGCGGCGGAGGGCCATTCTGGGCTGGTCGGTGACGAACAGTAACAATGCGTTGGGAGTGGGTACGACCGGGACCTACGGCATCCTGGTGGCCAGGGGGTGGCGGATGACCCCGTTCGTTTCGCTCGACTACAACCGCATCGACACTGCGCGATACGTCGATCTGGCTAGCCCAAATCCTTATATTAATGACAATGCTGACACCGGCATGACGGGCACGATGGGGGCAACGTTATCGCATCGTTTCGGGGCTGAAAATCGCTTCCGAGCTCTAGCCTATGGCGCGATGGTTGCGGCAACGAGCACGGGCGCTCCACCACGCGAATTCGGCACCGTTGCCGCGCGTTTGGTCAACGCGATCGGTGACAGTGCGCTTAAAGCATTATGGGAAGAGACCGGCGTTGGACTTGACTATCGACTGACGGCCCGCGCCAGGCTCAACGGAGCTGTCATTCAAACGCTTGGCCGTCTAACCGGCGACACTCTTGCGGCCAAATTCGGGCTCCGCGCCACGTTTTAACAATTAGGCATCAGGTGATGGCCGGACGCTGCCGTTCGCTCCAGCTGATCACGACACCAAGGCACAAATCCGAAAGTTCGACGCCCAGTGACACCTGGTGCCGATTGGGGTCGGCGCGATCTTCGAGCGCGAGCTTCAGCTTTGCCCGACCGCTGTTTGAAACTGCGACAATGGCGAGGCAGACAAGTACTATGGCAAAGACCCGTGTTCGCCGTTTATGCGCCCTGTCGCCAGTCCCCTGTTTCGGCCCTGTCACAAAAAGTAGCGTCACCGTTGTGTGGAAGGAATACCGAAACGAATCAAGCAACGATCGTCGCCGAGCCCCCGCAAGTGAGCACCGTTACCGCGTCTAGATGTCTGCTTAAAAGTCAGGCCAACGATTCGTTTTTAGGAGAAGCACAGGCCCGTCGTGAGTCAATCGCGAGCATGCCTGTTCAGAGCACGGCCGCGCGCATACGGTAAGATCAGAATTTGAAGCGGCCCGTGCAGTTTCTAAACACCGAGCACCATTTTGGCGTGATTTCGATCTTGTTCTACCGGCTCGGCGCGTTCGGCATCACCATCATGCTCTCGGCCTCGCTGATAATGACGTCGACGCATAGTCGTGGTGCCTATCTGCCATGGATGAAGTTCCGCAGCTTTGTCGGGATCCTTATTATGCCGCTCTTGGTTGCTCGGATAATCTGGGATTTCACTGTGCGTCAGCCCGACAAGATTTCCGGCAATCAAGCGCTGAACCGCGTCGCAAATTTAGTTCACGGAACTCTCCTCGTGCTGGTTGCGATCCAGCTGGTAAATGGGCTGCTGCACGCGGCTTCAGGCAGCGTGCCGTTGCGTGTTTTCAGCTGGTTCGTGCTGCCGTCGGTTACGGGCACTGCATTCAAGGTGGGACACAGCGTCTTGAACTATTTGCACTTCCATGTCAGTTTGGCCATCAGCGTCGTCGTATCGCCGCATCTGTTCGGCGTGTTCAAACATCTTCTAATTAACGACGACGACACACTCACCCGCATGATTGGCATGTCCGGCGAGCGCGCCAGTTCCCGAGCAGAATAGGCTGATCCCGCTACTGCTATACAGAAGTGCCGTCTTAACACGCCTCGATACCCAATACGGGCGGCGCGCTTTTGCGCGCTGGATCGTTAGAACCCGGTGAAGGTGCGCGCGCTGTGCTCAACGACCGGCGGCGCCGCGAAAAACGGTCCGGCCAGAGCCCGCCACTTCTGAAATCCTTCCGACGCGCGAAACACGACCATATGATGGTTGATGCTTTCCCATTCGACGCGCAGGAAATAGCGTGACGGCTCTTCGATACAGCGGTCGAGCGTGAAACCATGACAGCCTTCGGCAGTGCGAAAATGGGGCGCCGCTTTGCCTACCGCCAACTCGAAAGCAGCGGCCTGTGCCGGATCGATCGTGATCGTTGCGATTTCGGTGACCATGGGCGTTTCCTCCGACGATGTTTTAACGTGAGCACAGGCAGGACGACAAAGGCAATCGCTCACAGCCGCTGGCTGGTCGCTGTCTTCCCGCCTTGCGGCTGTGCGTCCCATTGAGATCTAATATGCGGCAGCTTCCACCTTGCGGAGCAGCATTTCGAGCATCTCGCGTTCCTTGTGTGTCATTTTTGACAATAATTCGGCCTCGGTTGCAAGAGCGATTGGCGCGATCTCGCTATAAAGCACGAGACCTGTATGCGTAAGCGATAGCAGATGCGAGCGGCCGTCGTCAGGATTTGTCTCCGCGACCAGGAGGCCACGCGCAATCAACGCCGCCGCCGCCCGACTGACCGAAATCTTGTCCATACGCGTGCGTTCGCCCAGCATGACGGGGGTTTGGTGCCCTGTTTCGGCAAGGATTGCGATAAGCCGCCATTCCGCGACCTTCAACCCAAACCGTTTGCGATACGAATTCGAAATACGCGTTGAGACCGCGTTCGCGGCAACTGACAGGCGATATGGGAGAAAAGCGTCAAGGACGAGCTGGCGGGTCATCGCGATTGACCGTTGCGCAGAATCTACTTAGTTACAAGTGAAACTATTTCCCGGAGAGTCGCGTGACTGATCTGTTCGAAAACCCTCTTGGACTCGACGGGTTCGAGTTCATCGAGTTTTGCGCACCTGAAAAAGGGCTGCTTGAGCCGGTTTTCGAGACGATGGGATTTACCCGGATTGCCCGCCATCGCTCGAAGGACGTCGATCTTTGGCGGCAGGGTGGGATTAATCTTGTTGCCAACTATGAGCCGAAAAGCCCTGCCGCATATTTCGCCGCTGAACACGGCCCCTCGGCGTGCGGGATGGCATTTCGGGTCCGCGACGCAAAAACGGCATATGAGGAGGCGGTCAATCGCGGTGCCGAACCAGTCGAGTCCACTACCGGCCCAATGGAGCTGCGCATCCCTGCAATCCGTGGGATTGGCGGGGCAATAATCTATCTTATCGACCGCTACAGTGATGCCGACAATCCCGGCGCTTTGTCGATTTACGACATCGACTTCACCTATCTGCCCGACGTCGAGCGCGCGCCTGAAGGTGCCGGATTCCGCCTGATCGATCACCTGACCCACAACGTGTACGGGGGTCGCATGGATCATTGGGCGAAATTCTACGAACGCGTCTTCAATTTCCGCCAGATCCGCTATTTTGATATCAAGGGCGAATATACGGGCTTGACCAGCCGAGCGATGACCGCACCCGACGGTAAGATCCGAATTCCCTTGAACGAAGAAGGCAAGGCCGGTGGTGGACAGATCGAGGAATATCTTCGCGCCTACAATGGCGAGGGTATTCAGCACATTGCCTTTATCTGCGATGATTTGATCGCCTGTCTCGACCGCCTGCGCGCAAGCGGTGTGCCACTGATGGCAGCACCCCCGGAGACCTATTACACGATGCTCGAGGAACGGCTGCCCGGGCACGGCGAACCGGTGCACGAGCTGAAGGCACGCGGCATCCTCCTCGACGGATCAACCGAAGACGGCGACCCCCGGCTTCTGCTTCAGATTTTCGCGCAGCCGCAGATCGGACCGGTGTTTTTCGAATTCATCCAGCGCAAGAAAGATGAAGGCTTTGGTGAAGGCAATTTTACAGCCTTGTTCAAATCAATCGAGGCCGACCAGCTGCAGCGCCGCGCGCTTGCAAGGGAAACGGTGGCATGACGCTTCCATTCAGCCTCTCGAAAATCCATCATGTTGCCTATCGTTGCCGCGACGCAAAGGAAACGGCAGACTGGTACGCACGAGCACTCGGGATGCAGTTTCAGACTGCGTTTTCGGAAGATCATGTGCCTTCAACAGGTGAGTTCGATCCTTACATGCACATTTTCCTCGATTGCGGCGGTGGCAATGTCATTGCCTTTTTCGAACTGCCGAACCAGCCCGACATGAGCCGCGATCCGAATACGCCCGTGTGGGTTCAGCACATTGCTTTCGAAGTGCCCGACCTGGGTGCGCTGCGCGCGGCGAAAGCGCATCTGGAGTCCGAAGGCATCGAGGTTCTCGGGCCGACGTATCACGGGATTTTCCGGTCGATCTATTTCTTTGACCCCAACGGACATCGGCTCGAGCTGGCCTGCAACATTGGGACCGAAGATCAATACGCGGAACTGCGTCGGGTCGCGCCGCTGATGCTTGACGAATGGAGCAAGACCAAACAGGCTCCGCGTCACGCCGATTGGCTGCATAACGATCCGGAACTGGAGACGGGCGCTTGAAACTAGCTTCTTTGAAGGGCGGCCGTGACGGTCGTCTGGTTGTGGTGTCTGATGATCTCGCCTGGTGTGCGGACGCGGCACATATTGCACCGACGCTCCAGACTGCGCTCGATGATTGGGATCAAATCTCGCCTCTGCTGGAATCACTGGCGACCGATCTGTCGCACGAGGCCATTCCGATGCGGAGGTTTCACGAGCGCGAAGCGGCGGCACCACTGCCGCGGGCGTTCCAGTGGGCCGACGGTTCTGCCTATGTGAACCATGTGGCGCTGGTACGACAGGCGCGAGCCGCAGAAATGCCCGACAGCTTCTGGCATGATCCACTCGTTTATCAGGGCGGGTCGGACGGATTTCTCGGGCCCCGCGACGCCATTCCGCTCGCCGACGAAAGTTGGGGCTGTGACATGGAAGCAGAAGTCGTGGTCGTGACCGGCGACGTGGCTCAGGGTGCAAGTCGCGACGAGGCACTGGCAGCTATCCGGCTCGTCGGTCTCACGAACGACGTGTCTTTGCGTAACCTTATTCCTGGTGAACTCGCCAAAGGCTTCGGCTTTTTCCAGTCCAAACCAGCGAGCGCCTTTTCGCCGGTGTTCGTCACGCCAGACTTTTTCGGGGAGAGTTGGCGCGGAGGAAAACTGTTTGGCGCCCTCAGCGTCGACCTCAACGGCCAACCTTTTGGGCGTGCCGATGCAGGGGTCGACATGACGTTCGACTTTGGCACGCTGATTGCCTATCTCGCCAAAACGCGTGCTCTGGGGGCAGGGACTATCGTGGGTTCCGGCACTGTTTCCAACCGGGGTAGCGATGGAGGCCCCGGCAAACCGATCAGTGATGGTGGTGTGGGTTATAGCTGTATTGCCGAAGTCCGCACGGTCGAGGCGATTTTGGGCGGGAAAGCCAAGACGCCGTTCCTCAAAGCAGGCGACACTGTTCGTATCTGGATGGACGATGCCAAGAATCGCCCAATTTTTGGCGTCATTGAACAGAGCGTGGTTGCTGTGTAGCCGAGGTCGCCGTTGCCCGTTTCGAACGACGCGTCGACGCTCGGCGTTCGAAAAATACCAGATGGCGAATATCAACGCGCAGGCTTGTCCCGCGCGCATTTCAGGCTGATATAACCCGGTCGGCAAGTCAGCAGCAGAATGACCGCGCCGCCCAACGACACTTCTGTCCAGCTCGTGCTGCGAGGGGAAACCGCACCAGCGCTTGTGAGCCGAGTGGGCCGACGACCACTGGCGATGCATCGCGCACACCTTGTTTTGCGCTCTCGAATGGCGGAAGGCGCATGGAACTAACCACCTGTTCTTATCTGGAGTCGATCATGGCTACTGCTCTCGTTCTCCCCATTCAGCATATTGCGCCGAAATGGCCGTCATTCGACTGGTCCGACCCATTTCTGCTCGAAACACAGCTGACCGACGAGGAACGGATGGTCCGCGACACTGCACGTGCGTTTTGCGAGGCTGAGCTTGTCCCCATTGTAAAGTTGTCGAACCGCAACGAGACCTTCGACAAGGGTCTGATGCGCAAGTTCGGGGAAGCCGGACTGCTGGGGTCAACGATCGAAGGCTATGGTTGCCCGGGCGTGTCCTACGTTGCCTACGGGCTGATCGCCCGAGAAGTGGAGCGGGTTGATTCAGCGTATCGATCGGCGATGTCGGTGCAGTCGAGCCTCGTCATGTACCCCATCCATGCTTACGGCAGTGAAGCGCAGCGCGAGACGTATCTACCCAAGCTTGCGAGCGGTGAATGGATCGGCGCGTTCGGCCTGACCGAGCCTGATGCGGGTTCTGATCCGGGTGGAATGAAGACGCGGGCCCGTACCGTTTCCGATGGGTTCGTTCTTTCGGGTGCGAAGATGTGGATCACCAACAGCCCAGTTGCCGATGTATTTGTTGTCTGGGCTAAGTGCGACGACGGCGCGATCCGCGGATTCATTCTGGAGCGCGGCGACAAGGGGCTGTCGACCCCCAAGATCGACGGCAAGTTTGCGCTAAGAGCATGGGTGACGGGCGAGATCGTGCTGGAGGATGTGCATGTCCCGGCTGATCGCGTGCTCGCAGGTGTTGAAGGGCTGAAGGGGCCGTTCGGCTGCCTCAACAACGCCCGCTACGGTATCGCCTGGGGCGCAATGGGCGCAGCTGAATTCTGCTGGCACGCAGCACGTCAATATACGCTGGACCGCAAACAATTCGGGCGACCTCTGGCGGCAACGCAGCTGATCCAGAAGAAGTTGGCCGATATGCAGACCGAGATCACATTGGGTGTCAACGCCGCCTTGACGTGTGGGCGCCTGATGGATTCACATCAACTGGCGCCCGAGGCAATTTCGCTGATCAAGCGCAACAATTGCGGCAAGGCACTCGACATCGCCCGACAGGCCCGCGACATGCATGGCGGCAACGGGATCAGTGACGAATACGGCGTCATCCGCCACGTCATGAACCTCGAGGCCGTGAACACCTACGAAGGAACACATGATGTGCATGCCCTCATCCTCGGCCGGGCACAAACGGGGATTCAGGCATTCGGGTGAGCAGGGCCGGAAGTCACTTAGGCGCGACTGTTCAATTAACGCCGCGCGCGCAGTCCGCCCTAGATGATAGGGACGGCGGCGATCTCGCAACCTGATCTGCGCAACAAGGTCGAGTTGTGGGCGCGACGCGCAGTGCATTGCCCTTGACCAGCCTGACGCTGCGCTGCAGCATCAAACCATGGCTTCAGATTCGATTGCACAAAATCCCGACATCCGATTTCTCGGGCGCATTCTAGGTAATGTAATCCGCGACCTTGGAGGCGAGGCCCTCTATCGTCGAATCGAATACATCCGCTCGACATCGGTCGACAAACATCGCGGCGTGACCGGAGCTGATTCGGTCGACAGCGGACTTGGTGCGCTCAATCTCGACGACACGCTGTCATTCGTGCGCGGCTTCATGTTGTTCTCGCTGCTCGCCAATCTGGCGGAGGATCGGCAGGGCGTCGCGCACGAAGAGGATGCGAGCGTTGCGGCGGTCGTCGCGACTCTCAAGGCAAACGGGACCAGCGCTGATGATCTTTTCGACATGCTAGCCCACGCCAATGTCGTTCCCGTGCTGACCGCACACCCGACAGAAGTGCGCCGCAAAAGCATGATTGATCACAAGGCGCGGATTGCCGGCCTGATGAAACTGCGCGACGCTGGTATCACCGAAACTGCGGACGGCGATGCCGTACCAGACGCGATTGCGCGCCAGATCGCTCTGCTGTGGCAAACTCGCCCGCTCCGCCGCGAGCGACTGTATGTTGCAGATGAGGTCGAAAACGCCTTGGCATGGCTGCGCGACGTGTTCTTGCCCGAAATACCCGCGCTTTATGCCCGTTGGGACCGCGTGCTGGGCCGACGGGCGCCGAAATTTTTGTCAGTTGGCAGCTGGATTGGGGGCGACCGCGATGGCAATCCGTTCGTTGACGCCGATGCGTTACGGCTCGCCACCGCGCGCGCGGGTGAGACGATCCTTGGCTATTATCTGGACGCGATCCACGCGATCGGCGGCGAATTGTCAATTTCGACCGAACTCGCGACCATAGATCCTGCTGTGTTGGCCCTTGCAGATACGAGCGGCGACAATGCGCCAAGCCGTTCTGACGAGGCGTATCGCCGCGCAATGACCGGCATTTACGCGCGGCTTGCAGCCACGTTCACCGATCGGATCGGCCGCGCGCCGCCAAGGCCAGCGACCGTATCCGACAAACCCTATTCAAATCCGGCAGGTTTTCGGGCCGACCTGATCGTGATCGCGGAGGGTCTGGCGAACAACGGCTTGTCGACGCCGGGCGCGCTTGCGCGGCTGGTGCGCGCGGTTGACGTCTTCGGGTTCCACCTCGCGCGGCTCGATTTGCGCCAGAACAGCGACGTTCACGCGCGTTGCATCGCTGATCTTTTCAACGTGGCGGGTGTGGAGCCCGACTATGAACGGCTCGATGAAGATGCGCGTGTCGCTTTGCTGCGCCGCGAGCTTGCGAATCCGCGCCCGCTGACCGGCCGTGACCTACCGCAGTCGGACGAGACGCGCTCGGAACTTGCGATACTTGCCGCTGCGCGCGATGCACGGGGTCGTTTTGGCGAGGGTGCGATTGGCACCGCGATCATTTCTAAGACGGATGCTGTGTCCGATCTGCTCGAACTGCTGTTGTTGCTGAAGGAATCGGGGCTTTACCGACCGGGCGATTCCGCAGCGTCGCTTATGCCAGTGCCGCTATTCGAAACGATTGGCGATCTCGAAGCGGGACCAGCCATCATGTCGGCTTTCTTCGCGATACCTGAATTCGGTGATTTGGCTCGTGCGCGCGGATACCAGGAAGTGATGGTCGGTTACTCCGACTCTAACAAGGACGGGGGTTATCTGACCTCAGTGTGGTCCCTCCACCAGGCGAGTTTGGCGCTGAAGCCCGTGTTCGAAGCGGCAGGTGTGCGCATGCAGTTGTTCCACGGTCGCGGCGGAGCCGTGGGAAGGGGTGGTGGTTCGGCCTTTGCCGCGATCCGCGCGCAGCCGACCGGTACCGTTGGCGGGCGTATCCGCATCACCGAGCAGGGCGAGGTCATTGCTGCGAAATACGGATCACGTGAGAGTACGGCGGTCAATCTGGAAGCCATGGCAGCAGCGACGGTTGCGGCGACCCTCGAAGTGCCCGACGTCAGCGCGGGTGAGGCGGCGCGGTTCGCGATCGCCATGGATAGGCTGTCTTGTCGGGCGTTTGGGGCCTATCGCGCGATGGTCTATGAGACCCCTGGCTTCCGCGGTTTCTTTCGAGCGATGACTCCCATCGCCGAGATCGCGACGCTCAAAATCGGTTCGCGTCCCGCCAGCCGAACCAAGTCGGACGCGATCGAGGATCTCCGCGCGATCCCCTGGGTGTTCAGCTGGGCCCAGGCCCGGGTGATGCTCCCGGGCTGGTACGGGCTTCATGCAGCGGTCGCTGACTTCGACGACAAGAGTCTCCTGCGTGATATGGCACGAGGCTGGCCGTTCTTTGCAACGACGCTTGCGAACATGGAAATGGTGCTCGCGAAATCGGACATGGGCATTGCGGCACGTTATGCCGAACTTGCGCTTGCGGCGGGCAGCAAGTCAATTTTTGCCGGCATTCGTGACGCTTGGCACCAAACGCGGGACGCTGTGCTCGACCTTACCGGACAGAGTAGTCTGCTCGCAGATAACCCCAGTCTCGACGCCTCGATCCGGTTGCGAATGCCCTACGTCGAACCGTTGAATTTGCTTCAGATCGAACTGCTCAAGCGCCACCGCAGCGGTGAGACCGATCCACGTATCGCCGAGGGGATTCAGCTCTCGATCAACGCCATCGCGACGGCGTTGCGCAACAGCGGTTAAACGGATTCGCGCGAGCACCGCCGCACGTGACGGCGGCTCAGGGCGGCCATGTCGGTGAACGAAATGACCATACCGACAACCATGAGTACGCCGGCTACAATCTTGTCGGCGGGGCTTGGCACAATTTTTTCGACAAGCACGATGATGGCCAAGCCGGCTATCCACGCGATGTTCATGACCCCGCCGACGAATATAAGAAGCATCAACCCCCAGCAGCACCCGACACAATAGACCCCGCGCCTAAGGCCCAGAGGCGCTGTCAAAGCAAATGGACCGTGGTCGAGCGGGGCGGTAGATTGTCGAAATGAGCCGTCGATCGAAATCGAAATCTGACCCTTTCCGGCTTTTCAACTCGTCCCCTGAGGTGATCCGGTTGGTCGTGATGATGTACGTGCGGTTCCCGCTATTGGTGCGCAAGATCGAGGATCTGCTGTTCGAGCGTGGAATCGATCTCTGTCATGAGAAGGTCAGGTTCTGGTGGAACCGGTTCGGACCGATCTTTGCTGCTGACATTCGGCGCCAGCGAGTGGATTGGATGCGTGGGTTTCGCCATTGGCGCCGGCACCTTGATGAAGTGTTCGTGAAGATCAACGGCGAGATGTACTACCGCTGGCGCGGTTGATCACCAGGGCGAGATCCTGGAATTTTTTTATGGCGAAGAAGCGAGATAAAGCAGCGGCTTTGGCGTTTATCAAGAAGGCACTGAAACGCCACGGCCGAGCCAAGGCCATCGTTACCGATGGACTGCGCTTCTACCCTGCGGCGATGCGCGAACTTGGCATTCCCGACCGCCGGGAGATGGCCCGCTGGCAGAACAACCGGGTTGAGAACAGCCACCTGCCGTTCCGACGGCGCGAGCGGGCCATGCCGCGGTTTCGGCGAATGAAGACAGTCCAGAAATTCGTTTCCGTCCACGCCCCTGTCCACAATCATTTTAACCACGAACGCCACCTCGTTGATCGCCAAACTTCCAAGACCCGTCGTTCGGCCGCCCTGGCCGCGTGGCAGGCACTTGCTGCATGCACCAGGTTCAATTCGGGATTGGCGCGCCAATCGGAGATCAGTTGCGATCAAACTGACAGCACCGCAACGCCCGCAGATCTCGAGATTGGGTGAAGCCCGAAGGCTGGCATGGCCGAGCCATCAGGGATACCGTCTGCCCCCCGTTTTCCACACTCGTTCCATATACAAGCCCAATGGTGCGGCTAAACCAGTGAAAAATGGCGCACTCGGAGGAATTCGAATCCCCGACCCCTGCCTTCGGAGGGCAGTGCTCTATCCAGCTGAGCTACGAGTGCGTACTTTCGGGCCTTAGCAAGCGTCCCGGTGCACTGCCAGCACTTATCGTGCAGAGACCTTGACGAGCTTTACCGGTTGAAACGTGCCCAGCCCGCAAGTTGCTCCTCGGCTCAACCCTGGCGATTGGAGCACCGTGATCGTATCGACCGAACACAGCTCCCCGATCGACGTCCTGTAGAGGAAGCGTTCCTCGAACCCGAGCCCAGGACAGCTGTTGGGCAGCGTGTTTCGATAGACTTTGCCGCCGAGCATGCGGAAATCAATCACACTATCGCCGTGAACTTGCGTGGAACTGATGCTTGACGTCTGCACGCAGTTAATTGCCTTGCCGTCAGGCGTTGCGTCGGGGACGCTTGTGCGATCGCGCGGCGCG
>JAYVVA010000246.1:0-3699 GCA_043787435.1 Sphingomonadales bacterium
GCGTGTCGAGCGAGATCTCGTCCGGTTCACATTGCGTCCCAAACTTGCCAGTCCGGTTGCGCTGCTCGCCATTGGCGCGTCGACCGGCGGCATCAAGGCTCTGTTGGAATTCTTCGAAAAAATTGTTCCGGCGTTCGATGCGCCCATCCTGATCACGCAGCACTTGCCGCCGACTTTCATGCCGTATTTTGCCGATCAGGTGGCAGCGATGGCGGGGCGGGTCGCGCGCGTTGCTCAGGCCGGCGAATGGGTGGGCCGCGGCGAGATCCTTGTGGCTCCGGGTGATGCACATCTGACGGTGCGTGCGGTCCACAGCCGTTTCCGCGTCGAACTTTCTTCCGCACCTGCAGTCAGTCGCTGTTGTCCGTCGGTTGACCCGATGCTCAACACCGTCGCTGAGGCCGCCGGCCCGGGCGCTGTCGCCGTTGTCCTGACGGGAATGGGACGTGATGGCGAGCACGGGGCCGCGCAAATTATCGCACGCGGTGGGTCAGTTATAGTTCAGGACGATGCCAGTAGCGCCGTTTGGGGCATGCCAGGCACTGTCGCTCGCGCTGGCCTTGCCAGTATGGTTGCGGCACCTTCCTATCTTGCAGAACACGTCGTTAGACGCGGATCGGCGTGATCGAGTCAGAAACCCCACCGGCCGCCACGCGCATCCTTGCGGGCCTGCTCGAATCTCGAACCGGCCAGCAGCTGTCGCCAGCACGCAACTGGCGAATCGAAGCTTCGCTAAAACCGCTGTTGCGACAGCAGGGGCTGACGACGATCGATTCACTTGTCGGTCTCATGACCAAGAAAACCCACACGACGTTGGCGACACAGGCAATCGAGGCATTGCTCAACAACGAGACATCGTTCTTCCGCGACAGCACCGCTTTCAACCAGCTTGAAATGGATGCGCTCGAGTCGCTGCGCAAGTCGCGTGCCGCGACCAGACGCCTTCGGATCTGGTCGACGGCGTGTTCGACCGGACAAGAGGCTTATTCGCTGGCCATGATGCTCCGTGACGGCGGGATGCGCTGGGCGGGCTGGAAGTTCGACATTCTCGCGACAGATATATCGAGCGAAGCCGTGGGTCGGGCCCAGGCGGGCAGGTTTAGCCGGTTTGAGATTCAGCGCGGCCTGCCAGTGCGAACCATGCTGCGTTGGTTCCGCGAGGATGGCGAGGAGTGGACAGTCGACCCTGCCTTGAAGCGCGACATCCGCTTTGCGATCCATGACATTCGCAATGCTGCCCCTGGACAGTTCGACCTGATCCTGTGTCGCAACGTTTTGATGTATTTCGCCGTGTCGCTGCGGACACAGGTCTTCGACCGCATTGCCACAGCGCTCGAACCCGGTGGTATTCTGATGCTCGGCGCAGGGGAAACCGTCCTTGGTCAAACCGACCGATTCCTCTCTCATCCCGACATGCGCGGACTTTACATCGGCGCCGGTGACGTTTCCCGGTCGCCATTGCAGGCAGCGAACGGCTAAGCGCATCTCATGTCTACGCCTGCGCGATTCGGGCCGCGCGATATTGCCGTCGCTCTGGCAATCAACCTCGTCTGGGGTTTAAACATCGTCGCAGTCAAAATGTCGGTCAATTTGGTGCCGCCATTCACGGCCGCATTGCTCAGGCAAGCGATGGTGCTGGTGGTGTGTCTTCCATGGCTTCGCGTTGTGCCGGGGCGAATGCGTGACCTTATCGCATTGTCGACGGTGATCGGTGGTGCGTTCTTCGCTATCGTCAACCTCTCGTTGGTGGTCACTGAAAACATCGGCGCATTGGCCATTGCAGGACAGCTTGGCGCGCCATTCTCGCTCATCTTGGCGATCGTTTTTCTGGGGGAGCGGATTGGGCCGATCCGCGTTGCCGGGATGGTGCTGGCTATGAGTGGCTGCGGGCTGCTGGTGTTCGATCCGATGGCGGCAAGGGAGGTGTCGGGACTTCTCCTGACCGTTTTTGCATCACTGCTCTGGGCCACGGGATCGCTCTTGCAGCGTCGATTAGTCGGCGTCGGGATCCCCACGATGTATGCCTGGGTAGGGCTTGGAGGCATAATTGTCCTCGCGCCGCTGGCGATGTTCTTCGAACGGCCAGTGATGACGGGAGCCGTCACCATCCCGCCTATCGCCTTTGCGTGGATTGCTTTTTCCGCTCTCGGCTCGACCTTGATCGGATCGGGCGGCATGGCGTGGTTGCTGCAGCGGCATCCGGTGACCACGGTCATTCCCGTAACGCTGGGCGCACCTGTCGTTGGTGTTCTCGCGTCCAGCTTGGTATTTGGCAATCCGCTCACCCCCGTTATGGTATTAGGCGGTGTGATCGCGATGGCTGGAGTTGCGATCGTAACGATGCGTACGGCCGGTGCCAAGGAAGCTCAAAGCGTGAGGGACAGTTGATCGAAACATCGTCGCCCAATTTCGATGCGCGCGCGCTGCCGATCACGATGATCGTGCTGCACTATACTGGCATGCCAAACGCAGCCGACGCCGTCGCGCGACTGACCGATCCAGCAGCGAAAGTGTCGTCGCATTATCTCATTGCCGAAGACGGACAAATCATGCGCCTCGTCTCCGAGAAGAACCGCGCCTGGCATGCCGGTAAATCGCATTGGCGAGAAATCAACGACGTCAATTCGGCGAGCATCGGGATCGAGATCGTCAACCCCGGTCATGAGTTCGGTTATCGTCCATTTATGGATGCACAGATTGACTCTCTCATCCCCCTTATGGCCGATATACAGGCGCGGTACGCGATCACGCGGGGGAACATTGTTGGCCATTCGGATATCGCGCCGGCCCGTAAGCAGGATCCGGGAGAATTATTCCCGTGGGCACAACTGGCAAAGCATCGCCTCGCCTTGCCGCGACCGACCAAGAACCTGATCGATCCGAACTGGACCGATGGCGGCTTCCTTCTTGCCCTCCAGCGCTTCGGCTACGACGTCACCGATCAGTTGGCGGCAATCGTCGCCTTCCAGCGCCGTTTTCGCCCTGAATTGATAGACGGCACCATTGACGGAGAGTGCCGGGCAATCCTGCTCGCGCTGCTGCTTCCCAAACCGCAAGGCGACGAGTAGGGTTCGTGCGTGCCAGAGGGTCAGGCGACCGCCGCCGCGCAAGCGGGGGAGGAAAGTCCGGGCTCCACAGAGTATCGGTGCCGGGTAACGCCCGGCTGGGGAGACCCAAGGGAAAGTGCCACAGAAAACAAACCGCCGTGCCTCGGCGCGGTAAGGTCGAAACGGCGCGGTAAAAGCGCACCGCAGTTTTGGTAACAAGGCTGGCAGGGCAAACCCCACCGGGAGCAAGATCGAATAGGGACGGCAAATGGGCCTACTCGGTTCCGTCGTCCGGGTTGATTGCTTGAGGCTATCGGTAACGACAGCCCTAGAGGAATGGTCGCCCATCGCTGCAAGGTGAGGACAGAACCCGGCTTACAGACCCTCTGGCACACCAAAGCGCTCGCAATCGACGCGCCGCAAGCATTGGGACGATCAACACCACGCGCCGTGGCTGTCTACACCGAAGAGTAACGCCAGATGCAATTTAGCCACGGCATCTCCACCGGACGTGACCTCAATGCGGGCTTGAAGGTCGGCGATGCTGGCGTGCCGCGCATATTGAGTGGTGCATCTTCAACTCGCCGCTCGAATTCGTTGCGGGATGGTCTTCACGGCTGGCGTATCGGCGCGCCAGTCCCTAGAGGCAATT
>JAYVVA010000247.1:0-1706 GCA_043787435.1 Sphingomonadales bacterium
GGCTATGTCCTCACAATGAAGCCCCTCGATGCCCATATCCGGTCTGCCACGCCCTATACCAGTGGATGGGTGGCTGCACTTATCTGTTATCCACCCTTCGTGCTCATGGGTGGCGGTGGCCCGCTCGACTACCATGTCGGCACGCTCGAATGGAGCTATTGGCTGCGCGGTTACCCAGTGCTGCTTTGGATCAACGGGTCCATGCTCGTTGCACTCACTCTTGTTTACGCGTGGGCGACAGTGGCGTTTGGATTGCGTTTCTCGAACCTCACCCACCGAGGGATATTGACGCACGGGCCGTACAGCTGGATGCGACACCCGGCCTATGTATCGAAGAATTGTTTTTGGTGGCTATCGACCTTGCCGTTCCTCGTGAGCACGCACAGTCTGGTGGACGCTGTCCGTAACACGGCGATCATGGCCGTCGTAAGTGCCATTTACGGGTGGCGCGCGCTCACCGAAGAACGCCATCTTCGTTCAGACGAAGACTATCGGATCTATGCCGCCTGGATTGATCGCAACGGTTGGCTCGCCAGTTTGCGACGGCTGCTCGGTCGGACATAACTGTCCAAATCCCTTGCATCGCCTCACCTATGGCTGGATCGACGAGCGCCGGGGGCTCCTGACCGTCCGCATGAACGCCGCGGTCGGAGGGGCGGACAGCAATCGGACCACAAGACCGTGCAGCGCTAGAAACTCATCGTGCCGTAGATGCGCGAAAGGTCGCCGGCCCACTCCCCATTGTACAGGTCAAGCAGGCGTTGTGCGGGCACTTTGCCCGAAGCGACAATTTCATGAAGTGGATTGAGGAAACTCTGCTCGCTGTCGCCCGCCCCGTTGAAACGGGCGCGCGATTTGAGCCCTGCGTCGGCAATCTTCATGACATCGCGCGCGATGTCATGAAGCGATTGACCGGACGGTCCCTGCGCGTTGAGCGCGAGACGTGGCACATCGTCGCGCAACTGCTGGTGCTCTTCGATGGTCCAGTCTTTGACCAGATCCCATGCGGCGTCGAGCGCGGTCTGATCGTAGAGCAATCCGACCCACAGCGCTGGCAGCGCACAGATCGTATTCCACGGTCCGCCATCGGCACCACGCATTTCAAGAAAGCTTTTCAGCCGCACTTCGGGAAATGCCGTTGACAGGTGGTCGGTCCAGTCGTCCTTGGTCGGCTTTTCCCCCGGCCGGACGCTGAGATTTCCCGCCAGAAAATCTTTGAAATCGAGCCCCGCTGCATCGATGTACCCGCCGTCGCGAAAGACGAAATACATTGGAACATCGAGCATATAGTCGGCGTACCGTTCATATCCGAACCCCTCGTCAAACACGAACGGCAGCATGCCCGTCCGGTGCGGATCGGTGTCGGTCCAAATATGACTGCGATAGCTCAGAAAGCCGTTCGGCTTGCCTTCGAGAAACGGCGAATTAGCGAACAGCGCCGTCGCAAGCGGTTGCAGTGCCAGCGATACCCGGAACTTCTTCACCATGTCGGCTTCACTCGAATAATCGAGATTTGTCTGGATGGTGCACGTCCGCAGCATCATGTCGAGGCCCATCGTCCCGACGCGGGGCATGTGGTCGAGCATGATCTTGTAGCGCCCCTTCGGCATGACCGGGAGGTCCTCGCGGCGCTTGTCGGGCCACAGCCCGAGCCCCAGAAATCCCAGGCCGAGCATTTCGCCGACCTCTTTCACCTGTTGCAGGTG
>JAYVVA010000248.1:0-15717 GCA_043787435.1 Sphingomonadales bacterium
CCGCGGAAAAAATCACAAGCACCGCGTCGTGATCAGGAAAGACAATCGATAGCTGGTTGAACTTGCCATGTGCGTAATACGCGTGCCCCCGTCCTACCCGTCATTGGTAGCCGTACGGCGCATCAGCCACCTGTTGCTTGGTGGCCTGCTCGACCCAGTCCTTTGGCAGCAGCTGCAGCCCATTCCGCGCGCCATTTTGCGCATACAGCATGCCCAGTTTGAGCGAGTCCGCCGCTGTTCAGCTGAGCCCATTGCCACCAGCCGTGATGCCTTCGGGGCTCTCGTCCCACTAAAAATGGTGGATACCGAGCGGGTCCAGCAACCGTGACCGCAGGTAGTCGGCAAGCTTGTGCCCCGTGGTTCGGGTGACGATCGCCGATAACATATAGCCCGCGGCGCCTGTGTGGACCCATTTTTTCCCGGGCGCTTACGCTTTGGGGATTTTCATGAACTCCGCGATCCAACTCGTTTTGAGCGGGCGCCAGACGGAGCCTGATGTCTCTTGGTCATGCCCGGTACGCATCGTCAGCAGGTCGCGAACCGTCATCGCTTTCAAATTAGATCCGGCGTCGGCGGGAAGGTGTTCCGGAAAAAAAGGACACTACCTTGTCGTCCAAGCCCAACCGACCGTCTGCCATCGCCAGCGCGACGCCGTTCACGGCCACGCTCTTGGTCAGCGAATGGGTCATATGGACGCGCGGAGGCTGATAGGGCCACCACCACCCCTCTGCCACGACCGCCCCGCCGCGCGACAGCATGAAGCTGTGCAGTTCCAAGCCGGCTTGCTCGATATCACCAAGGAAGGCGAGAACCGCTGCTGACGATGCTCCTTCGGCTTCGAGCATTCGTCGCGGGAGACCGTCTTGCGCCGATTGGGCGGCGGCGACCCGCCCGACAGTGCGGCACCCGACGGCAGCGCGAGCCATGCCGCCGTGGGCAGACAATACGACCTTGCCTTTTACAAAAGCGCCAAAACGCCGCCTACTGATCAGATCCATGATTGTTATGCCGCTGAAACGGTGCTGGTTCAGCACAGGTCACAGATCCCTCGTTAAGCGATCACAATATAACCACTCTTAGAAAAACCATGGGGCTCTCTTGGGATCGCGCTGGTGCTAGCTCTATGGCGATGTACCGAGTACCGAGTACCGAGTACCGAGTACCGAGCTTTAAAGCGCAGGGTGAAGGCTATGACGATCAATAAGACGGTTCTTTTCTCCGGCCTTGTCGTGGCCTCGTTTGCCGCAGGACTGTCGGTCGCGCAGCCGGCGGCGCAGACCGGTCGGGAGCCACAGTTCGAGAACGCCGAAGTCAAGGTCTGGAAGTCGGTGGTGCTGCCGCACAGTCCACTCCCGCTGCATCGGCATGAACATCCCCGAGTCATCATCGCCTTGTCCGGCGGCAAGATGCAAATCGTCGAGGACAATGGCGCGAGCGAGATCCACGATTGGCAAACAGGCAAAGCCTACTGGCTACCCACCAATGCTCCTGGCACGCGGCATCAAGACGTCAACGTCGGAGACAAGCCCATTGAAGTCATGGTGGTCGAACTTCAAAAGACAGACTGAGCGCGTCGCTTGTCGTAGATTGAAACACCGTCCTGACCGGTTGCCAACCTCCACGAGGTTCACGACACGCCGAACGGCCCAGAAAAACGGGCGCCCGCTTCCGAGCGACCGCTCGAGTAGATTGAGCATTTGGCTTTGGGTTATCCTATCCCAGGCGATTTCGCCTTTTTGCCCCGCGTAGCCCTACTGCGGACCAATCACCCAGGCACTGATTCAAGCGCCGATCCTCACGAAATCCTCGATTGGTCGTAATCCGCGATTTGCGCCAAATTCACCCGGCCACCTCGCTCAAGTTGGTGCTGTCGGGTTAACTTCGCCGGGTCGCGAAGGCTCCGGCCCCAGTGTGGAGTTCAAGCAGCGGCGGTCGCAGCCGCCCACGTTTGATGCGCCACCGCCCTGAAGTGGCGTAGCGTCGGTTAGGAGATCAAGTGCTGTTGGACATTGAACATATCATAGACGGCAGCGTGGGTAGAAGGGAACCGTTGGGCGGAGCCTTGGGATTTGAACTTCTGCTGCTTTCGTTCGCATCGTCGGATCGGCAGATGCGAGTTCTGGGCCTGATTGTTCGCACGCAATCCGCCAGGGCGGTCTCATTTGGTCAATCCGAGCTCGCGCATCGCGGCGCGATATGAGGCGAGCCCGTCGGTGGTGATCGTCTCAGGATGCAGGCCGGTATTTTTCAACAGCTTGCGCAGCAGCTTCAGCGCCGCGTCCTTGTTCGGGCGTTTTTGCAGCAGAACGTCGAGCACCTCGCCCTCGGCGTCGGCCGCACGCCACAGCCACATACACTTGCCGCCAACCTTCATCACCATCTCGTCCAGATGCCAGCGCCCGGTCGGCGCATGACGAGCGCGCCTCAGGTTAGTCGCAAAAACCTGGCCGAACTTGCGCGTCCAGCAGCGGATCGTCTCGTAGCTGACCTCGATCCCGCGCCAGGCGAGTAGCTCCTCGAACATCGCGCAGACTGAGCGTGAAGCGGAAATGCAGCCACACCGCATGGCGGATCACGTCAGCGGGGAAGCGGTGGCGTTTGTAGGAGACAGCTTTCATCGTGCGATGGCATAGCAGGTTGTCACAACCCGAACCGGCGTGGCGTTTCGCCCAGCCGGTACTCAAGGCGGAGACCAACCGCGTTTACCTGACAGCACTGATTTCAAAATAAATGGTGCCCGGGGACGGGGTCGAACCGCCGACACTGCGATTTTCAGTCGCATGCTCTACCAACTGAGCTACCCGGGCACGTGCACGAGGCGACGCGAAGGCGGGCCTATAGCGACGCCAAGTCGTCCCTGTCCAGCCCAACAGAATCCATGGCTTCTTCGGCGGGAGGACCCGGGATGCGATAGCCGTCGCCGAGCCATTGCAACAGGTCGCGGTCACGACACCCTTTCGAGCAGAACGGCGCGAACGCCGGCCTCGCGGGGCTCTCGCAGAATGGACAAGGTTTAGGCTGGTTCGGCATATCCTCCTGACATGGCAAGTGCAGGGTCGCTGCGCAAGGCGACGCCGCCACCCAAGCTCCGACCAAGCGTCTCGGTCCAAGCGGGCTGTAAGGTCAGCGCGGCAACAACATTAGGGTGTGCGGCGAGCGTGATCGATCCGATCAGCTGCGCACGCGCTGTCCGCCTGAGCAGCGCGCGCGCGCAGTGGCCAGCGGGATCGCTTCGAATGTGTTCGATCAGCGACGCGCGCGCACGCGGTCGCACCACTTGCATAAAACCGAATCCGTTAACTGCGGTACGTTCGAACGGGAGCGGCAATGCGGCGTCAAATGCACCCCCGAGTGCAGTCCGCTCGGCTTTTCCAGCCAGGGTGGGGAAATCCACACCAATGGATCCGGCAATACCTAGCCGCCGGATCGCGCGCCCGACTGCACCTGCCGCCGCCAAAGCCAACGCAGCGGGCGGCAGATGGCCGTCCACATCGATGACCGTCATGGCCGGCGTGGGCGAAATAATGAGTGTGCCGCCAGAAAAACCGACAATGCCCGATCGCGCATGCTCCAGTACTTCACTCCAGCCCATTTCCTCGAGCCGGTCGGTGTCACGAGGTGCGATTTCAACGACGCGCAACGTCGAAGCATCGAGACGCGCACGCAGATCTGGCCCCTCGACGGGTATCTGCCTCTCAACCGGGCGTGCCTTGGCGCGCTTGGTGCGGCCGGGTTCGGCAATCGCCTCGCGCACCACCTCGATGCAGACGACGGCTCCCTCGGTCCATTCGCGTCGCAGCGGCTCCACGAGAACTTCGATCCCATCGCTGAGGACGACGACGCCGCGGACGCGCGGAATCAATATCTGAATCAGCCGTCCCTCGGCTATGGTGCCCGGGCGAGGCTGCGCGCCGTTCGGTTCGATCAACGCTTCGAGTATTGCGCCGTCCTCGACGAGCGCCGCACGCGCCTCCCCGATCCCGGCTTCGTAAAACCACTCAGCCAAGGCTGATGCCACTCGCCAGCAGCAGACCCCGCGTTTCGTAGAGAGGCAGTCCGACCACACCCGAATGGCTCCCCGACAAGCTGCGTACAAACGCCTCGGCTCGACCTTGAATGGCATAGCCTCCGGCCTTTCCGGCCCATTCACCAGTCGCCACATAGGCGTCGATCTCGGCAACAGTGAGCGGCTTGAACGTCACGATCGTGTCCGACAACCTTTCGCGCAAACGACCGGTGAGATCGACAACTGCGACAGCCGTCATGACATGGTGGCGGCGCCCGGAGAGCAGCGACAGGCATTTGCGTGCTGCCGCTTCATCTTCAGCCTTTGGCAGGATGCGCTTCCCCACAGCCACAACAGTATCGGCAGCAAGCACGGCACTGTGGGGATGGCGCACAGCGACCGCCAAGGCCTTCTCGCGGGCAAGGCGCGTTGCGTGATCGCGCGGCCGCTCGCTAGCCCCCGGTGTCTCTTCGATATCAGCCGGATCGACTGCGTCGGGCACAACGCCGATCCGCGCGAGCAGATCGAGACGCCGAGGGGACGCAGAGGCAAGTATCAGCGGCATGGGGGCGCCGCCTCGTGCGTCGTTCAGGACGGACCAGGGCCGCCGCGGCCCGGCATGAAGCGATAAGTGATTCGACCTTTGGTCAAGTCATAGGGCGTCATTTCGACAAGCACGTCGTCGCCGGTCAACACGCGGATGCGGTTCTTGCGCATCTTGCCGGCAGTATGGCCGAGCACTTCATGGTTGTTCTCCAGCTTCACGCGAAACATCGCATTGGGCAGGAGCTCGACAACCGTGCCGCGCATTTCGAGAAGTTCTTCCTTGGCCATGCAGCCCTTTTCACCTGAAAGTCATAAAGTTGGCTGCCCATAGCGCCCAAGCCCGAAAAAGGGAAGGCAGTCGACGCAGACGAACTCGCAGAGGATTTTACATGCTCAAGAACGCTTCCTTGCGTCCATAAACGCCAATCGGTCACTCGTTCGATGTGGCGCTGCAGGCCTCGGGCGTGTTCGATTTATCGCTCAGGTTTACGTGTGGCTTTCAACCCGCCGACCCTGCGCCGCGAGGGAGCACACAAGGGTCGGTCGCGTCACGGCAGGGCGCCCACAACGACGTCGTGTGATCAATCCGGATCGAGGCCTTGTTGAACTGAGTGTGCCTCCCGAAAGGCAGGCCAGGTCCCAGCCGAAAAAAAACCCGCCGATGTTACCACCGGCGGGTTTCAACTGCCCGAATTTACGTCATGATTACATTGCGGCATGGCCTGCGAGTGCCGCGAGCAACAGCAGCGCAACGATGTTCGTGATCTTGATCATCGGGTTGACCGCCGGGCCGGCCGTGTCCTTGTACGGGTCACCGACAGTGTCACCGGTGACGGCGGCCTTATGGGCTTCGCTGCCCTTGCCGCCGTGATGGCCGTCCTCGATATATTTCTTGGCATTGTCCCACGCGCCGCCGCCCGACGTCATCGAGATGGCGACGAACAGGCCCGAGACGATCACGCCGAGGAGCAACGCCCCAAGTGCCGCGAACCCGGCGGCTTGATCCGCAACAGCGGTAATCACGAAATAGACGGCGATCGGGGCAAGGACCGGGAGCAGCGATGGCAGGATCATTTCCTTGATTGCCGCCTTAGTCACCAAGTCAACGGTGCGGGCATAATCGGGCTTGACCTCATACGTCATGATGCCCGGGTTCTTGGCAAACTGATCGCGCACGTCCTTGACGACTTCGCCGGCCGCACGGCCAACCGCCGTCATCCCCATCGCACCAAAGAGGTACGGCAGCAGGGCGCCGAGCAGCAGGCCCACTATGACGTAGGGATTTTCGAGACTGAAATTGACGGTAAGGTTGGGAAAGAACTCCCGCAAGTCAGTCGTGTATGCCGCGAACAACACAAGTGCCGCCAGAGCTGCCGAACCGATGGCATAGCCCTTGGTCACGGCCTTGGTCGTATTACCGACCGCGTCGAGCGCGTCGGTTTTCTCACGGACGCTGTCGTCCATGCCCGCCATTTCTGCGATGCCGCCGGCATTGTCAGTAACGGGACCATAGGCATCGAGCGCCACGACCATACCGCCCAGCGCCAGCATTGCGGTCGCGGCAAAAGCGATTCCAATCAGGCCCGCGAGCTTGAACGCAATGATGATGCCGACAACGATGACGAGTGTCGGGAGCGCCGTCGCCTCAAGGCTGATGGCGAGCCCCTGGATAACATTTGTGCCGTGTCCGGTCTCGGATGCCTTGGCAATCGAGCGCACCGGACGATAATTGGTGCCTGTATAGTATTCGGTGATCCAGATCAGCAGGCCCGTGATTACCAGCCCCAGGAACATGCAGTAGAACAGCGTGCGCCCAGTAAAGCCGCCGGTGCCATCGACGCTGGCGCCGATGACATTTTCCATGCCGCCAAGCGACGCGCGGGTAGCAAACCAGATCGCTGGAACCGACAGAATCGCGGTAACAAGGAAACCCTTGTACATCGCGCCCATAATGTTCTTCGAGGCACCCAGACGAACAAAATAGGTGCCGATGATCGACGTGATGACACAGACGCCGCCTACGAGCAGCGGCAGAGTCATCAGCGCCTTCAGCTCAGCCGCGCTGGTGGTCGCTGCCATAGTGAGTGCCAGCAGCACCATCGTGGCGCCGAAAGTGACCACATAGGTTTCGAACAGATCGGCGGCCATGCCGGCGCAATCACCGACGTTATCACCCACGTTATCGGCAATGACGGCCGGGTTGCGAGGATCATCCTCGGGAATACCGGCTTCGACCTTGCCAACGAGATCGGCGCCAACATCGGCGGCCTTTGTGAAGATACCACCACCGAGCCGGGCAAAGATCGATACCAAAGACGCGCCAAGCGCCAGCGCGGTCAGTGCGGTGATGACTGTACGATTGTTAGCCGCCAGCCCTGCAATATCAACGAGATAATAAAAGAACCCGGCAATGGCGAGAAGCGCGAGGCCCGCCACCAGCATGCCCGTGATCGCCCCCGCCCGAAAGGCCATGGTCAGGCCTTGCTGCAATCCTTCAGAAGCCGCCTGCGCCGTGCGCACATTGGCACGCACCGATATGTTCATCCCAATAAAGCCAGTCGCCCCCGAAAGCACGGCACCGAGTACGAAACCGACCGCGGAGGTCATGCCCAGGAAGGCCCCGACCAGAACCGCAACCACGACGCCAACAATCGCAATCGTGCGATACTGACGCGTCAGATAGGCTTGAGCACCTTCCTGAATGGCGGCACCAATCTCCTGCATCTTGGCATTGCCCGGCGAGGCGCTCAGTACCTGACGGCTCGTTACAATGCCGTAGAGTACAGCTGCAAAGCCGCACAAAATGGCGATGAGTGCGAAATTCATGGAGAACCTTCCCTGCGAAGTGCCCGCGCATTAACCCCGCGCGGATCGTCCGTTGCGCCTATAAGGGGGCGCAACGCCCAAAGGCAACCTTATTGACCGTGCTGCCATCCCAGCCGGTCAGGCACCGGGACCGCGCCGTTGGCATCAACGAGGGTGAGACCACTGCCCGTAGAAAAAAGTCCGATGCGCGTAGCTGCGACCGGTAGATCGAACCCGGTGGGTGCGGCGAAAAGCAGTTCATAGTCGTCGCCGGCCGTCACGGCGGCCATCCGGTGGCCCGCAATCGGGACTGCATCGAGGTCGATCTCGATGGCCAGGCCGCTCGCGGCGGCCATACGTTGCGCGTCGATCAGCAGGCCGTCAGACACGTCCATCATCGCGTGCACCAATGGCGCGAGGACTTGTCCTTCGGCAAGACGAGGCTCGGGGCGGCGGTAGGCGACAATATGGGCGGGGTCCCCGCCCAGCCCAAGCCCAGCGCGTCCGATGACGCCGGTGACAAAAAGCCCATCGCCGGCGCGAGCGCCGGTTCGCGATGGCGCAACACTCGCGCGCCCCACTGCGGTCAGTGACAGCACGCGCGGCCCGGTGACCGTGTCGCCGCCCAGCAAAGGGACGTCGAACGCCGCGAGCGCCGCGCCCAGCCCGCTGACGAACTGGGCGTCCCAATCGGCGTCTCCAAGCGGAAATCCGAGCAGGACCCCCAACGGCCGGGCGCCTTTGGCCGCGAGGTCGGACAAATTCACGGCCACCAGCTTCCACGCAACATCGTTTGCCGGATCACCGGGCAGAAAATGAATGCCTTCGACCAGCACATCGTGCGTCAGGACGAGGTTGCGAAATCCGGAAACCGAAAGCACCGCGGCATCGTCAAGAAAGCCGCGCGCTGCGGGGTGGGTGGCAAGCGGTCGGAGGAGCGCGAGGAAATCGGATTCAGTCACGTCAGCCGTCGGACACCCGTTCGATGTCGGCCCCCACTGCCGAAAGTTTCTCTTCGAGCCGCTCGTACCCGCGATCCAGATGGTAGACGCGCTGGACCTGGGTTTCGCCTTTTGCAGCCAGACCTGCGATAATCAGCGACATCGAAGCGCGCAGGTCGGTCGCCATCACCTGT
Organism: Sphingomonadales bacterium; assembly: GCA_043787435.1. GTDB lineage: Bacteria > Pseudomonadota > Alphaproteobacteria > Sphingomonadales > Sphingomonadaceae > Sphingomonas_O. The sequence continues at coordinate 8,493 of JAYVVA010000248.1, forward strand.
GCGCCCGTCAGCATATCGATGCCGCGCACCATGGCTGAACGCCCCTTGACAGTGATGTCGGCCCCCATGCGCGTCAGCTCAGGGACGTGCATGTAGCGGTTCTCGAAGATTGTTTCGGTGAGCATCGACGCGCCGTCGGCTCTGCAGAGCATCGCCATGAATTGCGCCTGCATATCCGTCGCAAAGCCGGGATACGGCGCCGTGGAGAGCGTTAACGGAGCCAGATGCCCGTTCGCGCACACTGTCACCATACCTCGGTTGACCGTGATTTTGACCCCCGCTTCCCGCAACGCGTCGAGCGTGGCACCCATCTGGTCTGGATTGGCGCCGACGAGGTCCACTGAGCCGCCCGTGATCGCAGCAGCACAGGCATAGCTGCCTGCTTCGATCCGGTCGGGCATCACGGCATAGGTCGCGCCGTGCAGCCGGTCTCGACCCTCAACGATCAGCGTATCGGTACCGACGCCGTCTATGCTCGCGCCCATTGCCGTCAGACAATTGCACAGATCGACGATCTCGGGCTCGCGCGCCGCATTTTCGATGATGCAGGTGCCCTTGGCGAGAACGCCAGCCATCAACGCATTTTCGGTCGCACCCACTGAAACGACCGGAAAGCGGACGGTACCGCCAGGCAAGCGCCGGCCCGGCGCCGTCACCTTCACATATCCGTGCGTAATTTCAATCTCGGCACCGAACGCCTCGAGGGCTTTTAAATGCAGGTCGATTGGACGAGTGCCGATGGCGCAGCCGCCGGGAAGCGATACCGTGGCCTCGCCCATCCGAGCCAGCAAAGGGCCGAGCACCAGGATCGACGCGCGCATCTTTCTCACGATATCATAGGGCGCAGTGGTCGAGGTGACATGGCCCGCACGCATCGTCATGACCCGTCCGAAGTCCTCAGGCCGAGCACCCTCAATCGAAGTCGACACGCCAAGCTGATTGAGGAGGTGACCGAAGCTGTCAACATCGGCGAGCCGAGGGAGATTACGCAGCGTTAGCGGCTCGTCTGTCAGCAGCGCACACGGCATCAGCGCGAGCGCGGCGTTCTTGGCTCCCGAAATGTGGATACGGCCGGACAACTTGTTGCCACCGCGAATGAGAATACGATCCATGAGGGCGGGTTAAGCAAGACCGTGCGCCTGTGCAAGCGCAGCTGGGAGGAAGGGATTACAGTTCTGCGTTGCGCTCGGCGGCATCCATCAATTGCTCGTATTCTTCGGCCATTTCGGCATGCACTAGCGCCACCGCTCGGTCTGTTGCGTCCTTCTCGCGTTCGCGTTCTTCGTGCGCCCGCCGAGCGTAATATTCCTTGTTAATTGCTGTCACGACCGCTTTCCTTCATGGGTCCCTCAGCCAGGACGTTATGGCAGTGTCTCGAAATTCGTTTCGGACAAACAACATAGATCAACTGCGAAACGCGGATCTGTCGTGAAGGGAAACAACCATGCTGACAGCAAAATTCCTGATGGGTCGCCACCGCGAAGAGTTGAGCACCGTCGAGATTGATTTACTCGAGACTTCAGTCGGGTCGATTCTGACGTTTGAGGCTCGCCGCGACATCGTCCGGCACGGCGATCGCGTCGAACGGAGCATGCTGCTCGTCGACGGGTTCGTCTGCCGTTATATGGACGGGCTCGACGGCAGCCGTCAGCTGGTCGCGCTTCATATCCCTGGCGATTTCGTCGACTTGCATGGCTACCCGATGCGCCAGCTCGACCATGACGTGGCGACGCTGACGACCTGCACGGTCGCTTCCTTTTCTCACGAAACTGTCGAGCGAATGGTGGTTGATCACCCGAACCTGGGCCGGCTGTTGTGGTTCAGCACTCTGCTCGACGCCGCAATGCATCGTGAATGGATTTTTCGGCTGGGCCGGCTCGGCGCGAGCGGTCGCATCGCTCATTTCTTTTCGGAAATCGGGCGCCGCTTGCAGATGGTGGGCATCAGCGACGGACTTAAATTTGCTCTCCCCATGCAGCAAGCCGACCTTGCATCGGCCTGCGGGATGACCAACGTTCACGCTAACCGCGTTCTGCGCGAGCTTCGCCAACGCGGGGTAGTGACCTTCACGGGTGGGAACGTGGACGTGCACGACATTGGCGCGCTTCACGCGATCGCAGAATTCGACGAGCGCTACCTCTACCCGTCGCCACGCTGACGCGGTGTCAGGCTTTTTCGAGCGTACACTGTAGCGGGTGCTGCTGGCTGCGGGCAAAATCCATGACTTGCGTCACCTTTGTTTCAGCAACTTCGTAGCTGAAAATTCCACATACGCCGACGCCTTTTTGATGGACATGAAGCATGACTCGCGTTGCATCCTCCAAGCTCATCCGGAAGAACCGTTGCAAGCACAAGACGACAAATTCCATCGGCGTGTAATCGTCGTTGAGCATCAAAACCTTATATGGTTGAGGCTGCTTCGTGCGCGTTCGGGTGCGGGTGGCGACGCCGGCCCCGGTGCCGCGTCCCTCGTCGCCTTGTCGGTCGTCTGAAGCCATATCGATCGTCATCCTGTCGTCCAAGATATGGCAAAGCCGGGTGACTCGACAAGGGCGACCGGCAAAGAAAAGGCCGCATCAGTGTCCCGATGCGGCCCGATTGTATTTTTCTTGCGTTCGCTTAGATGGCGATCGTCGTCTTTACCTTTTCGGCAGCCACCGCGAGGCGGTTCGAGATCGGCTGGGAAATCTCGCCGATGAGCTTGAGATAGCTTTCGGTGAATTTCGCTCCCTCGGCAACCAGCGCATCGAGTGTCTGCTTGGCAACATCGCCCTGCAACTGGAAGAACTCGGTGGGTGACTTAACGGCCGCGAACTGCTTTGCTGCCGCGTTAGCCTTTTCGACGGCGCTGCGACCGCACTCAGCCGAATACTTCGCAATTTCCTCTGCGCCCTTGGCTGCGACGCGGCCCGACGCGACCATTGCCTCAACATTGCCCTTCGAGAACTCGACGAGATCTTCGATTGCTTTCGTGCTCTTCGACATTGCGTCCTTGGCGCGGTTGTTCATATCGCCGAACATTACGGTGGCACGCTGCTGCATGTCTGCAGTGGCGGTTTTAATCGTGTCGTTCATGATATTTCCTTTCATGGGCACCGCAGCCAAAATGGGGGCAGCGGCAGGTTTTGCTGTTTTGGGTTTGGGCTTAACGGCTTCGATCTTCGACGTCTGGGCCTTGGCCGGTGCGATCGGGACCGCCTCGACCTTGGGCTCTTCGATCTCGGCAGCTTCGACCCCGGGCAACTCAACGTTCCGTACGACGGCTGCAGGAGCTGCAGCAGCTGCGACCTTAACTAGGGACCCGGCGACAGACACCTCGGCCTTTACGGGTTGATCGTTGCGGACGCTCACCGACGTAGGGGTCACAATCACCGGGATGGCGACCGCAGGCTTGGCCAGCGGCGGCTCAGCCAAGATTTTATTTTCGACCACGCGGGCGGTAGCTGGCTTCGCAGGAGCAGCGACGGAAGGCTTTGCGCCCTTGGTCGCTGACTTTTCAGACGTTGGTATAACGGCCACGACGGCCTCCTGAAGTTTATGTTGCATTGCACAATATACTGTCAGGTTTTGTGATTACAAGCGATATGTTGCAGTGCAACATAAAAGGCGGAATGACTGGCCTCAGCGCGCCTTGACGTAGCGTCCGGGAGCGTCTTCGATGCTTGCCAGCCGACCTGCACCCGGGATCCGGGCCCCATCGGCGGCTACCTCGCGCGCGCCAAGTCCACGGATCCACGAAACCCAGTCGGGCCACCAGCTGCCTTTCACTTCGGTCGCCCCGGCCACAAAATCGCCGAGGCCCGTCATCGGCCCGTCGATCCAGTGCTGGTATTTCTGCGCTGCCGGCGGATTGACTACGCCAGCAATATGTCCCGAACCTGCCAGCACGAAGCGCAACGGGCCGCGCAGATGATCTGTCAATTTCCACACGCTCGGCAGCGGCGCGATATGGTCTTCGCGGCCGGCCTGGATATAAGCTGGGGTTTCGATTTTGGTCAGATCGATCGGCTCCCCCAGCGCTGTCAGCGCTCCCGGCACAACGAGGAGATTGTCGCGGTAAAGATCGGTAAGATAGGCCTTGTGCCATTTGGCAGGCAGGTTTGTTACGTCACCGTTCCAGTGCAGCAGGTCGAACGACGGATACTCCTTGCCGAGCAGGTAGTTGCTGACGACTGTGTTCCAGATCAGGTCTTTGCCGCGAAGCAAGTTAAACGTGAGCGCGAGATAGCGCCCGTCGAGGAACCCGTTGGTCGTCAACTGGTCGATCATTGCCAGATTGGCGTCGTCGATGAAGTTGAGCAATTCTCCAGCCTCGCTGAAATCGACTTGCGCGGTAAAAAAAGTCGCTGATTTGACGCGTTTGGCATTGCCTTTGGCTGCCATCACCGCAAGCGTCGCGGCGAGCGTGGTTCCCGCGACGCAATACCCGATCGTATGGACCGACTTCACGCCCAGCAGATCGCGAACTGTGTCGATCGCATCGATCTGGGCCGCGATATAATCGTCCCAAATCACGTCGGCCATCGTCGCATCGGCCGACTTCCAGCTCACCATGAATACAGTGAGCCCCTCGGCGACCGCCCATCGGATGAAGGATTTTTCAGGGGCAAGATCGAGAATGTAGAAGCGGTTGATCCAGGGCGGGAATATCACCAGCGGCGTATTGGCCACGGTCGGCGTTGTCGGGGCGTACTGAATCAACTGGTAAAGCGGCGTCTCGTGAATTACTTTTCCTGGTGTCGTCGCGATATTGACGCCGACTTCAAAAGCAGTTGCCGACGTATGCGTTAACTGCCCGCGCTGCATGTCGGTCATGAGATGCCGGAACCCGGCAGCCAGGCTTGCCCCGTTGGTCTCGAGCGCGCGATCGAGCGCAATCGGGTTTGTAAACGGCGAATTGGCCGGCGACATCGCCTCGACCAGTGTACGCATTGCAAATGCCATCCGCGCCTTATTCTCGATATTCCCCGGCACCTGATCAACCGCTGTCATCATCGCGTCGGCCATGATTGCATAGCCTTGCCGCATCAGGTCGAAGACGGGGTGATCCCATTCGGGCCCGGCAAAGCGCTTGTCCTTGAGGTCGACCTTGTCGCGATTTGCCGCCGCAACGGGGGCAAGTATTGCACCCCATCCGTCAAGGATCGCGCGGACGCCCGACCTTAGATCGGGAATGGCCGCCTCGTCGTGTTGCGCAATCGTTCCCGGATTATCGGCCATCGGCGACTCCTTCTCCAATTTGCTCCTTACGGCATTCCCGCATCAGCGGGAATGCCGTAAGGAGAGGTTCTCGAAAGGAAGAACGATGTCCGACGATTTTTACCGCATGAAGCGCCTGCCGCCCTACGTCATCGCCGAAGTGAACGCGATGCGGGCCGCGGCACGTGCGGGGGGTGAGGACATCATCGACCTTGGCATGGGCAATCCCGACCTGCCGCCGCCCGAGCATGTCATCGCCAAGCTGGTGGAAGTCGCCCAAAAGCCTGATACCCACGGCTATTCGGCCTCGCGCGGCATCCCCGGGTTACGCAAAGCCCAAGCGAATTATTACGCGCGGCGGTTCGGCGTCGACATCGATCCCGAAACCGAAGTCGTCGTGACCATGGGATCGAAAGAGGGTCTGGCGAGCCTCGCCACTGCAATCACTGCTCCCGGCGACGTCGTGCTTGCCCCTAATCCGAGTTACCCCATCCACACTTTTGGCTTCATCATCGCCGGGGCTACGATCCGCAGTGTACCCACGACACCCGACGATCGCTATTTTGAATCACTCGAGCGGGCGATGAAGTTCACGGTGCCTCGGCCGTCGGTGTTGGTTGTCAACTATCCCTCGAACCCGACGGCGGAAACGGTTGATCTCGCGTTTTACGAGCGGCTCGTCGCTTGGGCGCGCGAGAACAAGGTGTGGGTGCTGTCTGACCTGGCCTACTCCGAACTCTATTACGATGGGCGTCCGACAATCTCCATTCTGCAGGTCAAAGGTGCAAAGGACATCGCGGTGGAGTTCACGAGCCTGAGCAAGACGTATTCGATGGCGGGCTGGCGGATCGGCTTTGCAGTCGGCAACACCAAATTAATCGCCGCGATGACTCGTGTGAAGTCGTATCTCGATTACGGTGCGTTCACGCCAATCCAGGCCGCCGCATGCGCGGCGCTGAACGGCCCGCAAGACATCGTCGCCAAAAACCGCGATCTCTATCACAAGCGTCGCGACGTGCTCGTTGAAAGCTTCGGCCGCGCCGGATGGGACATCCCGCCACCGCGGGCGTCGATGTTCGCTTGGGCCCCCCTGCCGCCCACCGTCGCGCATCTGGGCAGCCTCGAATTCTCCAAGCAATTGCTGACCCACGCCGGTGTCGCGGTTGCCCCCGGCGTCGGCTACGGGGAGGACGGCGAAGGTTTCGTCCGCATTGCACTCGTTGAAAACGAACAGCGCATCAGGCAGGCTGCGCGTAATGTCCGCAAATATCTGGCCAGCATGGGTGTCAACGCGGGGGCCAAAATCGCCTGACGTGCGTTGACACCACACACACTTCAGGAGCTTTTCGTGCGCCTTCCTCTCATTCCTCCCGCGGCTCTGACGCCCGACCAAATGTCGCTCTACACCGACATGAGGGCAGGCATCTCGTCTAGCTTCAATGATTTCAAGACAGTGCGCGAGGACGGCGCCCTGATGGGCCCGTGGAACCCGTGGTTGCACGAGCCGGTGATCGGCAAGGCGATCTGGGAACTGACGCGGGCGATGACAATGCAGGCTACACTGGCTGACCCCGTGCGTCAGGTCGTGATCCTTGTGGTCGGCGCGCATTTCGGTGCGGCTTATGAGATCTACGCTCATATCGCCGTTGCCGAGCGGGAAAAAATGTCCAGGCGGCGCCTCGCAACCTTGGTTTGCGGCGAGAAGCCTGACGATTTGACCGAGCACGAAAGCACTGCCTACGACGTGACCTGTGCACTGGTAAATGGTGGCGTTCTCCCGGAACCCGCCTACGCGCTGGCCGTCGAGACATTCGGCCAGCACGGCGCCAACGAGTTGATTTACCTTGTTGGCCTTTACGCCATGGTGTCGATGACGCTTAACGGGTTCAACGTGCCGGTTCCCGAACGGGAGTAAGCCGCTCGAACCGCAAACTTGATCGATAACCCTTGCGGGTCCAGTAAGGGCACAACACAATGGGAGACCTTGAGAGATGCGCGCAAAATTCATTTTCGCGGTCCTGCTTGC
>JAYVVA010000249.1:0-4332 GCA_043787435.1 Sphingomonadales bacterium
TTCGCCTGCGAAAAGTGGACCAAATCTATTCCACCAAAGCCGGACCGTCTCGTGACAAAGATCAAAGCCACGCTCGAAGAGCAGATCCTCCACATTCCGCAACGACAGCGGCAACCGGACATACAGCATCACGACATGGCGGATTAGCTCTGGCGCCGAGTGGAAATGCCGAAACGGACTGGCGGGCTTCAACCTCGATCTGCGGCTCATTTCAGCTAACTACCAGTACCAGGCCCGACCTGCCTCATTCCTTGGACAGAACCCGGCCAGGTTATAGGCAGATCGCCCATTGCTGCCAAACCTGATCTGCAGACAAAGACATATATACCGCTCTTGCGGCGCCGGGTATAAGGGATCGCGGGCACGTGATTTGCGTCCTTGTCTGATCCGCTCGTGCGACACCCTTGCGATGCGCCCTTAGCGGCAGACGTCAGAAACTCGTGGTTTGTCAGTTGGTTAACCGTGAAGGTGATAGGCGCTCCTGTCTCCCCGACTACTCAAATCTCTCGAAAAAGGGTAATTGTTCTGGTGCGACGTCCAGCGAAAAGCACCCCATAGGCTGGGAATAGGCCGCGTAAACTGGTCGGTAGCCCAGCTATTTGCAGGATGGAGTGACGTAACCTGCGTTGTCTTGATCTTGCTATCAGTTAGAGGGGCTCACTCTGCCCACCAAGGAGTATCGCATGCGCCCTATCTTTTGCTTCCTTCTTGCCGCCACAATTATGACGTCGACGGCCCGAGCGGCGACTGAGGTGTCGACGAATGCCGCGGCGGATGAAGCGCTAAGCCTTGCCAAGAAGGCGATCTCGCTGCGATCGGTGCGTGGTCCCGGAAATCAGACCCCGCAAGTCGCCGCACTCTATAAAGAAGCGTTGGTGACGGGTGGCTTCGCCGAGAAAGATGTGGAAATAACACCGATGGACGACACTGCCTACCTGATTGCGACTTGGCCGGGCAGTAACACTAGCCTCAAGCCCCTGGTAATTTCGGGCCATATGGACGTGGTCGAGGCCAAGCCTGCTGACTGGCAACGTGACCCCTTCACGCCCGTTGTTGACAACGGGTATCTCTACGGCCGCGGCGCGACCGACATGAAGCTTGACGGAACAATCGCCATTGCTGCGCTCATCGACCTGCGCCGCCATGGCTACAAGCCCAAGCGCACGATTATCATTGAATTTTCGGGTGACGAAGAAACCTCGATGAAGACCTCCGCGCTCATCGCCGATCGACTGAAGAACGCCGAGATCGTACTTAACATCGACGGCGGCGGCGGCGTCCTTGACGAACTTACGGGTAAGCCCAAATACTGGACCTGGAACGGCGCAGAAAAGACGTATGCGGATTTCCAATTGACTGTCACAAATCCCGGCGGGCATTCCTCGATGCCGCGACCAGTCAACGCGATCGTCGAACTCTCAGCTGCACTACAAAAAGTTGGCGCCTACCATTTTAAACCTGAGTTGAGCCCCCTTACGCGCTTGGCGCTGAGCAAGGCCGCACCGTTCGAGCAGCCCACTGTTGCCGCCGCATTTAAGGCGTTCGTTGCTGATCAGACCGACAAGGCTGCCGTCGCAACGCTAACCGCAAACCCTGCGACTGTCGGCAAAATCGGTACGACGTGCGTACCGACAATGGTCAGCGGTGGTCATGCGGAAAATGCGCTGCCACAGCGTGCGACAGCAAACGTCAACTGCAGAATTTTCCCGGGCCATAAGCCGGCCGACATCATGGCCGAACTGGCACGCGTGATCGATGACACTGCAGTGAAGCTGACTGACGTGACTGAAGGCTCGGTCGCTAGCGAGGCGTCGCCGATGCGCCCCGATTTCATCGCTGCTATCGATCGCGCCATGGCTGCCGTCTACCCCGGCGTGCCCATCGTCCCGGCAATGGCCTCGGGAGCTAGCGACAGCATGTGGTTCCGCCATCATGGCGTTGCTAGTTATGGCGCGAGCCCGGTTTTTATCAAGGAGTCTGAGGATTTCAGTCACGGTCTCAACGAACGCACGCCAATCTCCAATATTGCGCCTGGCGTACGCTATTACCGGTCTCTTTTCGCTGACCTCTCGAAATAGACAGATCGTCGACCTTCGCATGCTGGCAGAATTGCCAGACTGTTGGTGATCGTGCTGATGCTGCTGCCCGCGCCGACATGGGGCCGACGGCGATGGGTGGGACCAGTCGCACGCTTGGCTATCGGTACGACCCCGACAGCAACCGTACCTATGCGACCCATCCGGACAATGTGCAGTTCAGGATGCACTATGACGGCCCCCGTGCATTATTCGGACATAGGATCACGGTAGCGTCATGGCGGCGGGAAGGGATGAAGCTGCCGTTCGGCAAGTACCCCAATAAAGAACCGGCTTTGTCGAAGTGGAGGAGGAAGAAGCAGGCATTGACGGTCAACGGTTTCGTGGGCTCGCTCGATAAAGCAGCTCGGAGAGTCGATCGAACAGCGACATATTCGCCAAAGCATCTTCGAGGCGATTGAGAACCGGGACGACGTCGCCAGCTTGCCCGTCCAGCGCCGTCGCGGCCGCATCAAATGCCGCCCATATCAGCGCCAAATCGCGGACCCGGGCTTGGCCCTCGAACGTGAGTGCCAGCAGGCGCGGCCTTCCGTCGGCGGCATCGGCACGGGACGCAACGAGATCCGCCGCCTCCAGCGATCGTGCCGCCTGACTGACTGATCCATACGTGATGCGTAGCTTCTCGGCGATCTCTCCGATCGCCATCGGCCCGTTCCGCACGATTTGATTGCGCAGCCGCCCGAAAGGCTAGCGCTCGACGATGCCGACAAAGGCCTCGACCATGCTGACCACGTGCGCCTTCGCGAGCTGCTCACCCGAGCAAAGCAACTAAATTCGGTAACACCTGCGAATAACGCATACGTCTTGAAGCTCGCGCGTCCGCTTGGCATCCACAAGGCGCAACATGACTTCCATCTGGCCGACGAAGACGGAGTCTGCCGTCCTCTGATCAGACCAAGTTAGGTAGTCAGCAATGTGCATCTCTCAGGTGCTGACGATCCGCAATCTTCATGCCAAGCTAACCCACCGAACGGTCGCGATTACAAAACACAACTCGAGCCCGACCCCGATCGCGTTTCTGCTGGAAAATGTATTCGAGGTCGTCGGCCCGCGCGAGCAGCTTGCGAATGGCGGAGGACATTCTTCAACGGATTGCAGCGGCTTCTCGGACGCCGCAGCGTTGTCGCATCATTGTCCGGGCGAGAGTTCCCAAGCTCGATCGTGCTATGCGACAGTTTGCTCGTCAAGCGCAGGCGTGAGATATCCAGTTCGATCCCCGAGTTAGGATAGGCATTTATTGAGGCGTAAAGTCCTTCAGTTGCTCGACGGTCCGCGCGTCCAGCCGCTTGATTAGCGCGACGACCAATCCAACCATGCCGTCAAAGTCACGGCGATTGATTATGCCGTTGTGGACGTGCGTATAGCGCGCGGGCACCACGAGGTTTACGGTCGGGGCGCCACCGTTCACCGTCTGGATTTCTGCGGAATCGTCGCCGTATCCTTGGACCAAGTCGGTTTGCAGCGGAATGTTGGCCGCACGCGCAGTGTCGCGCACGAGGGCAACTAACTTGCGGTTGGGCAGCGCACTCGAATCATAAAGGAATATACCTGGTCCACCGCCGAGCTTCGCCTGGCTTTCCTCAGGGTGCGCACCGCCTGAATCGCCAGTTACACCGCCTTCGATAGCGATGCCGATATCGGGCTTGATGATAGCCGCTGCGGTCCGTGCGCCTCTTAGACCAACTTCCTCTTGTACTGTCGCGGTGAAGAAAATTTGATTGGGATGCCCGCTCGCGCGAAGGCGCCGGGCGGCTTCGATCAGTACTGCACAACCGACGCGGTCGTCCCATGCCTTGCCAAGATAGTTGTCTGTGCCGTTGATGACCTCGAACGTGCTGTCCGGGACAACAGGGTCACCGGGCGCTATGCCGAGCGCTGCGACCTCCGCAGCAGACTTCGCACCGACGTCGAGAAATACTGCATCGCGCGGGATTAGGCGGGTCCGCTCGTCTCCCGACGTGAGGTGGACGTCGCGGATGCCAGTGACGGCTTGGACGGGGCCGTGCGTACCGATAATTATCCAGCGCTGGCCGGCAATTGCTTGATCCAGCCAGCCGCCGAGCATCTGCATGCTGAGAAACCCGTCGGGTGTCGTCCGGCGTACCATGCCGCCGAGCTCGTCCATGTGCGCATCGAGCATGATGCGCGGACCCGAGCTGCCCTGCCGGGCGATTATCGATCCGAGCCCGTCATAGCGGAGTTCGTCGCTCGCTGCGCGAAGTTCGGGTACCATGAT